>NZ_BCUZ01000004.1 GCF_001591485.1 Neobacillus fumarioli NBRC 102428
ATCTTTAAATTTCTTCGCAATATTTATCAAATTCCTCCTGTAGTTTGGCTACAACCTCAGCAGGAGTGTGGCCTTCAATTTGATGTCTTTCGATCATCGTGCAAATTTTGCCACCTTTTAATAAAGCAAAGGATGGCGAGGACGGCGGATAATTCGTAAAATAGCTTCTGGCTTTTTCAGTCGCTTCCTTATCCTGCCCGGCGAAAACGGTCACTAAATGGTCCGGGCGTTTATCATAATGAATGGCATAAGCTGCAGCAGGACGGGCAACCCCGCCGGCACAGCCGCAAACCGAATTCACCATAACCAAGGTCGTTCCTTTTCTTCCTAATGCCTCTTCCACTTCTTCAGCTGTTTTCAGCTCTTGATACCCGGCCTGGGTGATTTCTTCCCGCGCCTGGCGGACGATATCATTCATAAATATATTAAAATCCATACTCATTTAACATCACTCCTTTCTTATATCATAACAGTTAAAATGTGATTATTTCAAATGGATTGAGTCAGATAAAAATGCCGCAAACAAAGACTCGACAGCTTTTGCGACCGTCATTTCCCCTGCTATCACGCCATTTTCAATCTTCGGTAGCAAGTTTCTGACTTCGGGATGGTGATAGAAATAATGATGGAGCTGATCAGTAATCATCGAATTCAGCCATTCTCTGGCCTGAAATTTCCGTCTTTCCTCCAATACTCCGGAATCTTTCCCGGTTTGTTTAAACGATTGGATCAAGCTCCAAATCTCACTGATTCCTTCTTTTGTGACAGACGAACACGTATAGGCTTTTGTGGTCCACCCTTTTGTGGCAGGCTGCAAGAAATGAAGAATCCTGTTAAACTCTCTTTTTGTCTGTTCTGCCGTTTGTTTATTAGGTCCATCCGCTTTGTGAACGATGATGGCATCTGCCAGTTCCATGATTCCTTTTTTCATTCCCTGCAGCTCATCACCTGCCCCTGTCAAAACTAGCAACATGAAAAAGTCTACCATATCCCTGATAATAACTTCGCTTTGGCCGACGCCGACGGTTTCGATTAAAATCACGTCAAAACCGGCTGCTTCACATAGGAGCATGGCTTCCCTAGTTTTTCGATGAACTCCACCAAGCTTTCCTGCTGTAGGTGATGGCCGGATGAATGCTCCAGGGTTTCTCGCTAACTGCTCCATCCTCGTTTTGTCACCAAGAATACTCCCTCCACTAAGCTTGGAGCTTGGATCAATGGCAAGAACGGCGACCCGATGTCCCAGGCTGCATAAATACGTACCAAATGCTTCAATAAATGTGCTTTTTCCTGCACCGGGCACCCCAGTGATACCGATACGGATCGATTTTCCGGAATGCGGAAGGAGTTTTTGCAGGAGAATTTGTGCTTTTTGAAAATGCTGTTCAGCGTTGCTTTCGACCAAAGTAATAGCTCTTGCCAGCAGGCTTCTATTGCCCTTTAACACGCCTTCATATAATTCCTCGACTGTCAGCTCCACGTTCTTGCGTTTTTGAAAGCGAATATTTCTTTGAATGGAAACCGGTTGACCTACCTGTTCTGCTCCTTTTCTGACACTGCTTGAGAAGAGTTCCAGCTGATTCGAAACGCTCCATTCCGGCCGTTGGTCCTCCGTCATGCATCTGCCACTTCCTCGTAGCCCAATTGTTTATAAATTTCCATGATCACTTTTTGTGCCGCAACAGGAATCACTGTGCCCGGACCGAAAATGGCGCAAGCACCATGATTATATAGAAATTGATAATCCTGGGCCGGAATCACACCGCCAACTACTACTAAAATATCTTCACGGCCTAATTTTTTTAATTCTGCAACAAGCTGTGGCAGCAGGGTTTTATGACCGGCAGCAAGCGAACTCATGCCAATTACATGGACATCGTTTTCAACGGCCTGCAGTGCTGTTTCTTCTGGTGTTTGGAACAGCGGGCCGATATCGACATCAAAGCCAAGGTCGGCAAATGCCGTTGCAATGACCTTTGCGCCGCGGTCATGGCCGTCCTGTCCCATTTTGGCAATTAAAATTCTTGGCCGTCTGCCTTCATTTTCAAGGAATTCATCGGTCATCCTTTGCACTTCGGCAATTTCTTCTTCGTTATTAAAAGCCGTACTGTAAACACCACTGATTGAGCGGATAACCGCCTTATGCCTACCTGCCGCCTTTTCAATCGCGGCAGAAATTTCTCCTAATGTTGCTCGTACACGGGCTGCCTTAACCGCAAGCTCTAATAAATTCTGTTCTCCCGTTATCGCGGCTTGTGTTAAAGCTGTTAATGTTTCTCGAACCTTTTGCTCATCACGGTTTGCCTTTAATGTTGTTAATTTTTCGATTTGCTTTAAACGAACTGCCGAGTTATCAATATCCAAAATATCGATCGGTTCTTCTTGTTCAAGACGGAAGCGATTAACGCCTATGATTGTTTCCTTTCCGGAATCAATCTGCGCCTGTCTCTTGGCAGCCGCCTCTTCAATTTTCATTTTCGGCAGACCGGTTTCGATGGCTTTTGCCATTCCGCCAAGGCTTTCAATCTCTTCAATATGCTTCCAAGCGCGGTTGATTAATTCATCGGTCAGTTTTTCTACATAATAAGAGCCTGCCCATGGATCAATGACTTTCGTGATCCCCGTTTCTTCTTGCAGGTACAGCTGGGTGTTCCGGGCAATCCTTGCCGAGAAGTCGGTAGGAAGAGCAATCGCCTCATCCAGGGCATTCGTATGCAAGGACTGGGTATGACCCATTGCGGCCGCATGAGCTTCTATCAATGTTCTGGTCACATTATTAAAAGGATCCTGTTCTGTCAGGCTCCAGCCCGAAGTTTGGCAGTGTGTCCGGAGCGCCATTGATTTTTCATTTTTCGGCTGGAAGGATTTCATCATTTTCGCCCAAATGAATCGTGCTGCCCGCATTTTTGCTACTTCCATGAAATAATTCATACCGATTGCCCAGAAAAACGACAATCTTGGGGCAAAGGAATCGATATCAATCCCGGCTTTTAGACCCGTTCTTACATATTCCAGGCCATCTGCCAGCGTGTAAGCCAATTCCAAATCTGCTGGTGCTCCGGCCTCCTGCATGTGATAACCGGAAATGCTGATACTGTTAAACTTCGGCATGTATTTAGAGGTATATTCAAAGATATCCGCAATGATTTTCATTGACATTTCCGGTGGATAAATATACGTATTACGGACCATGTATTCTTTTAAAATATCATTTTGAATCGTCCCCGATAGTTTTTCCTGGCTTACCCCTTGTTCTTCAGCAGTTACGATAAAGAAGGCCATAATCGGAAGCACGGCCCCGTTCATCGTCATGGATACGGACATTTGATCCAGCGGAATTCCGTCAAACAGCGTTTTCATATCCAAAATCGAATCAATCGCAACCCCGGCTTTTCCGACATCTCCGACTACTCTTGGGTGGTCGGAATCATAGCCCCTGTGTGTAGCCAAATCAAAGGCAACGGATAATCCTTTTTGACCCATTGCCAAGTTTCGGCGGTAAAACGCATTGCTTTCCTCCGCCGTTGAAAACCCAGCATATTGTCTAACCGTCCATGGGCGATTGACATACATAGTCGGATATGGCCCTCTTGTAAATGGCGGCAGTCCCGGGAAAGACTTAAGATGTTCTAAACCTTCGCGGTCTGCTTTCGTATAAAGCGGCTTTAGCATGATCTGTTCATTCGTTTCAAATAATAAATCATCAATTGATACCTTCAGTTCTTGAGCGCACTTTTTCTGCCATTCTTCCTTTGTGTTGAAAGGTTTTTGCTGGTCAAATAATGGGATGTTCTGAAAATCAGGCTTTTGGACTGGCACTTAACGTCCCCTCCATTTCTGTCAGGATGAAAGAAAGAGTTTTATAGCAATTACTTTTCATATGAATAAATTCTTTTATTCCTTCCGCCAGCCACTGGCTTTGTTTTTCTTTTTCAGGAAGTCCTGCCAAGAAAAAATGACGGTCGGGGAATTCTTGTTTTAACCTCTTTATTAAGGCATGCCCCCATTCTTCATATTGTTCATTTGTACCGCAAATGCTTATAAATGGGGTTTTTAATCCGGAAATAAACTCCACTGCATCCTCCACAGAGAAAATAGGGGGACTTTCTATGGCTTCTGCTCCGCCGGCGGCAACGAATCCCTTCATAAAATCGAGCCGAGCTTTATACTGTTTAAATTCTCCAAGACAAATCATCCCGACTGACGGGCCTGCCCCCGTTTTCTGTTTTATTTGCTCGGCCCGGAAACGCATCTCTTCAAATGGCTCTGCCAGGCGGTGCTGGACAATAGCGGTTATGTTGATGATAGAATCCCTTTTGCTAAAACCAAACTGTTTGCTTTTCTGCTTTATGGTCGGAACCGGTTCATCCAGTTTCGCATAAACATTTGTTCCAATTATACTTTGTTTTCTTGTTTGGACATCATGGATCCGCTGATCATATACAGCAGCGATTTCCTGCTGCAGCCAATTCGATTTTAATACTTCCAGTATTCCGCCATTAGCTTCAATCCGTTGAAAGAACGCCCAGGCTTTTTCGGCTAATTGATTGGTCAAATATTCGATATACCAAGAACCCCCTGCTGGATCAATCACCTTTTGTAAATGAGCTTCTTCTTTTAAAATCAACTGAATATTGCGGGCAATTCTTTCCGAAAAGACGTTTGAGCCGGTCAATTCATTAAAAGGTTCTACATGTAAATATTGAATTCCCCCTAAACACGCGGCAAATGCTTCACTTCCTGCCCGTAAAAGATTTACATGCGGATCAAAAACGGTTTTGGTAAAAGATGAAGTCACAGCAGAAATATGCATTCCTCTTGCGTGCTCTTTGGCACCATAAAGGCTTGTGATTCGGTCCCAAATGATGCGGGCAGCACGCAGCTTGGCCAGCTCCATAAAAAAATTACTGCCAATTGAAAATTTGAAGATCATCTTGGCTAAAATTGTAGGAAGCTCCATTCCATTTTCTAGCAGTCTTTCAAGGTAACCCACCCCTGTTGCCGCTGCAATTCCCAACTCTTGAACCGCATTTCCTCCACCGTTATGGTAAGTGGTTGTGTCGATGAGAATGGTTCTTAGGTTTGGAAATTGGTTTACAGAGAATGTTATTCCCTCCAGCCAATCTTGAAGGAACTGCTCCGAAATAAAACCACCCTCAGCGAACAAAGCAATTGGATCATTGGCAATATATCCTGTTAATGTTTTTCCTTCATAAAGATTTGCTAAATTTTCTAATAATTTTACTTGTAGCCATTCCGTATTAAGGGCAAAGGGGTAATGACTTGGCAAAGTTCCAGCTACTTCCGAAATGAGTTCGACAATTTCTTCCGTTATTTCAAAAGAAATGGCTGTCTGCCCTTTTCCAACAGCTTCGTGAAGTTTATTCTTCAGTTCTTTAGGCGAATGATAAAGAACTTTTTGGGCGACCCACCATTCATTTGTGATATAACCAAGTGGATCCTTGCCCCTTCTAAAATCCGAGCCTCCTGGATATTCCGAGACAGGATGCTCATCCCCTTCAAAATAAAGCGGTTTCAAAACAATGTTTTCATATGTAGAACTGTTTAACGATTCAACTTTTTTTCCCTTTAACGACTGCTCTGCTTTTTCCTTCCAATCATTAATTGATTGATTAGGAAAAACCTGACTACGTATATTCTCCAACCTCTTCGACTCCCTTCCCCGTAAAACAATTGAAATAATATTCAATTAATTCTATTTTAGAATAGATATATATTGGAAGCAATAGAAAACCGCTGCCATGTTAGACAGCGGTTTTCTATTAATAAATAGATGTATTCGATTTCGAGATATTTTCAATGATTTCTTTCACCCGAGCGAGGAAGCGGCCGCAGACTAGTCCGTCAAGAATGCGATGGTCAAGTGACATGCATAGATTAACCATATCACGGACCGCAATCATTCCGTTACTCATAACAACAGGGCGTTTCACGATGGACTCTACCTGCAGGATGGCTGCTTGCGGGTAATTGATAATTCCCATTGACTGAACAGAACCAAATGAACCGGTATTGTTTACTGTAAAGGTGCCGCCCTGCATATCTTCCGGACGCAATTTTCCAGCTCTTACCTTAACAGCCAGTTCAGAGATTTCACGGGCAATTCCTTTGATTGTTTTTTCGTCAGCATTCTTGATAACAGGGACAAACAAGGCGTCCTCTGTAGCTACGGCGATGGAAATATTGATTTCTTTCTTTTGGATAATCTTATCTCCAGCCCACATGGAATTAATTTGCGGGAATTCTTTCAAGGCCTGTGCTGCCGCTTTGACAAAGAAGGCAAAGAAGGTTAAATTAAAGCCTTCTTTTTTCTTGAACTCATCTTTAATGGAATTACGGTATTCCACAACATTTGTTGCATCCACTTCCACCATTGTCCAAGCGTGCGGTGCCTCATGCTTACTGCGCAACATATTGGCCGCAATCGCCTTACGGACGCCAGTAACCGGAATTTCAATATCACCAGGAACAACGGGAATATTGGCTGAAGGCTGCCCTTGTGCTGGTGCTGGTTCTGGACGAGCAGTAGATGCCGGCATTTCATCAGCCTTAGGAGCTGCTGAAGGTGCTGGTTCAACCTTTTGCCCCGCCTTTGGTATATTGCCGGACTCAATTAACTTTAACAAATCCTTCCTCGTAATCCGCCCCGCTGCACCGGTGCCTGACACCTGGGACAAATCAATCCCGTGCTCTTGCGAGAGCTTCAGCACAGCCGGAGAATAGCGGGCTTTTTGGCCCTGCTCTTTTTCGGAAACTGCCTTGCTTTGATCTTCGGTTGCTGGTGCAGCAGGCTTTTCCGTATTAGCTGGTGTTTCATCAGCAGTGCTGCCTTCTGTTTCGATTGTACAAATAAGTTCCCCGACTGCTAATGTATCTCCTTCTTGGGCGATCAGCTCTTTAATAATCCCTGTAAAAGAGGATGGAATTTCCGCATTCACTTTATCAGTCATAACCTCAGCAAGCGGATCGTATTTATTTACTTTATCTCCTGCTTTAACTAACCATTTACTAATTGTACCTTCTGTTACGCTTTCGCCCAGCTGCGGCATTTTAATTTGTTCTATTGCCAATGGTCCTACCTCCTAGACATTCACTCATTCGAACGATTAGAATTCAGCTAATTCCCTTATTGCTTTCTCCACTTTATCCGGATTGATCATAAAGAATTTTTCCATTGTCGGCGAGTATGGCATTGCCGGCACATCCGGACCAGCCAGACGTTTGATCGGGGCGTCCAGTTCAAATAAACAATGTTCTGCTATAATTGCAGAAACCTCGCTCATAATGCTGCCTTCCTTTGTATCTTCGGTGACAAGCAGCACTTTGCCGGTCTTGGATGCAGCTTCGATAATGGCTTCCTGATCAAGCGGGTAGACCGTCCGTAAATCGAGTATATGCACTGAAATTCCATCACCGGCTAATTTTTCTGCCGCCTGGAGCGCAAAATGGACACAAAGACCGTACGTAATGACCGTAACATCTTCTCCTTCACGCTTTACATCAGCTTTGCCGATTGGCAAGGTATAATCTTCTGTTGGAACTTCTCCTTTAATCAACCGGTAAGCCCGCTTATGTTCAAAGAAAAGGACTGGGTCAGGATCGCGGATCGCTGCTTTTAACAGCCCCTTAACGTCATATGGAGTCGACGGTATAACAATTTTCAGCCCCGGCTGGTTGGCAAAGACTGCTTCGACTGATTGCGAATGGTATAGTGCTCCGTGTACTCCGCCGCCATATGGTGCCCGGATCACAATTGGACAACTCCAGTCATTGTTGGAACGATAACGAATTTTAGCAGCTTCTGAAATAATTTGGTTCACAGCTGGCATGATAAAATCAGCAAATTGCATTTCAGCAATCGGCCGCATACCGTACATTGCTGCCCCAATACCGACTCCGGCAATGGCTGATTCGGCAAGCGGCGTATCAATGACCCGCTCTTCGCCAAATTGTTCATATAAACCTTGTGTTGCCTTAAACACTCCGCCTTTTTTACCGACATCTTCGCCTAAGACAAACACCTTCGGATCCCGTTCCATTTCCTCTCGAATGGCCATTGTGACCGCATCAATATAAGAAATTACCGCCATGTCTGTTCCCCCTTACCTTTGTGCGTAGACATATTTAAGCGCATCCTCCGGCGCTGAATATGGAGCGTTTTCTGCATAATCTGTCGCTTCATTCACTAATTTCATCACGCGGTCATTAATTTCTTTTTCCAATGCATCGTTCATTACACCGTTTTCTTTCAAATAAGCACCAAAAGTGATAATCGGATCTTGAGTTTTCGCTTCAGCCACTTCATCTGGCGCACGGTAGGACCGGTCATCGTCATCAGATGAGTGCGGAGTTAAACGGTAAGACACCGTTTCAATCAATGTCGGACCTTCACCGCGTCTTGCCCGGTCAGCCGCTTCTTTCACCACTTTGTAAACTTCTAATGGATCATTTCCATTTACAGTAAAACCAGGCATTCCGTAGCCAATTGCCCGGTCTGATACTTTTTCACAAGCTAACTGCTTTTCAACCGGTACCGAAATGGCATATTTATTATTTTCACACATAAAAATGACCGGAAGCTTGTGAACGCCGGCAAAATTAGCTCCTTCATGAAAATCTCCCTGATTGGAAGAACCTTCGCCAAACGATACATACGTAATAAAATCTTTCTTTTCCATTTTTCCTGCAAGGGCGATCCCTACCGCATGCGGAACTTGTGTTGTAACCGGTGATGACCCGGTGACGATTCGATTTTTCTTCTGGCCGAAGTGTCCGGGCATTTGCCGTCCGCCTGAGTTCGGATCTTCTGCCTTGGCAAATCCGGAAAGCATCAGTTCTTTAGGCGTCATTCCAAAAGCGAGCACCACGCCCATATCACGGTAATAAGGGCAGACATAGTCTTTTTCTCTGTCTAAGGCAAACGCAGCACCGACTTGAGCAGCTTCTTGCCCTTGACATGAAATAACAAATGGTATTTTGCCTGCACGGTTCAACAGCCACATCCGCTCATCAATGCGGCGGGCCAAAAGCATCGTTTCATACATTTCCAGAACTTTTTCATCACTTAAACCTAAAGCTTCATGACGCTTTTCTGTCATTCACTAAACCTCCCGATTGTTCGTAAAGTTATTCTCCTATTTTAAGCATGGATCGCTTTTCCGTCTACTGCCAGCGCTGCTTCGCCGATCGCTTCCGACAATGTTGGATGCGGATGAATCGTATGGCCGATTTCCCATGGTACAGCATCAAGAACCATTGCAAGTCCTGCTTCGGAAATCATATCCGTCACATGCGGACCGATCATATGTACCCCAAGAAGATCATCAGTTTCTGAATCGGCAATAATTTTTACAAAGCCGTCTGATTCACCAAACACAAGTGCTTTACCAATTGCCCGGAAGGAAAACTTCCCAACTTTCACTTTATGTCCTTTTTCTTTTGCCTGCTCCTCAGTGATACCGACACTCGCCGCTTCCGGGCTGCTGTAAATACATCTGGAAACAAGATGGTAATCAAGTGGCGCAGGATTTTTGCCGGCAATATGTTCGACGGCAATGATTCCTTCATGGGATGCAACATGTGCCAGCTGTAGGCCTCCGATACAATCCCCTATCGCATAAATATGAGATTCTTTTGTTTGGAAAAATTCATTTGTGACAATAACCCCATTTTCCACTTGAATCTCTGTATTTTCAAGTCCAATCCCCTCAACATTTGCCTGCCGCCCAACAGAAACGAGTATTTTCTCCGCCTTAAACTCTTGTACCGTTCCTTTGACTTCGGCAGAAATGGTGACACCATTATCTTTGACGATCGTGTCTGGCATAACCTTGGCGCTGGTGACAATAGTAATCCCTTTTTTCTTCATTAATCGCTGCATTTCTTTTGATATTTCTTGATCCTCTGTTGGTATAATACGGTCGGCGTATTCAATAACGGTCACGTCAACACCAAAATCAGACAGCATCGAAGCCCATTCAATTCCGATAACGCCGCCTCCAACAATAATAATCGATTTGGGAAGATTCTGTAACTGTAATGCCTCATCAGAGGTCATGACATATTCTCCGTCAATTTCAAGACCTGGGAGCGTTCTTGGTCTTGAGCCGGTTGCAATAACCACATTTTTCGGAATTAGCATTTCATTTTCTGTACCATCAGTCATTTCAACAGAAATCGTACCAGGCATCGGGGAAAAAATCGATGGGCCCAAGATGCGGCCAAAACCATGATAGACATCAATTTTCCCTTGCTTCATTAAATGTTGTACACCTTTATGAAGCGTTTCAATAATTTTGTTTTTTCGCTCCTGAACCTTTGCAAAATTAACAGCTACATCACCTGTAATGACACCGAACTCTTCGCTGCGCTTCGCATCCCTAAATACTTCGGCACTTCTTAAGAGTGCCTTGCTCGGGATACAGCCTTGGTGAAGACAGGTACCGCCGAGTTTTCCTTTTTCTACTATCGCCGTTTTTAGTCCGAGCTGTGAGGCGCGGATGGCTGCAACATAACCTCCTGTGCCGCCGCCAAGAATGACCAAATCATATTCATGTGCCACAAGTTGTTCCTCCTTCAACTAAATCGCTTTATCGTTTCAAAACTGCCTGGATATTCTTTCACCTGTTCTTCGCCCCGCAAGACACGAAGCGCCCCTTCGTTCAAGGCTTGCAGTTCATTTTCACCCGGATGAACGATCACATCGGCAATCCAATTAATCCGATCGGTGATAGATTGTACAAATTCTTTCCCGTACGCAAGACCGCCTGTCAAGATAATGGCATCCACTTTACCGGAAAGCACGGCACTTGCCGCACCAATTTCTTTTGCAATCTGATAGGCCATCGCTTCATAGATAAGCGTTGCATCACGATCGCCAGCAGCAATCATTTTTTCTACTTCAACTGCATTATTAGTGCCAAGATAACCGACAAGTCCCCCTTGTCCAACAAGCATTTTCATTATTTCTTCACGAAAATATTCGCCGGAAAAACAAAGAGCAACTAAATCTCCTGCCGGAACAGTACCGGCTCGCTCGGGACTAAACGGCCCTTCACCGTTAAGTCCGTTATTTACATCGATGACTTTGCCTTGCTTATGGACTCCGACGGTAATGCCTCCCCCCATATGGGTGACAATTAAATTTAATTCGTCATATCGTTTTCCCATTTCTTTAGCGATTCTTCTCGCAACAGCTTTTTGGTTTAACGCATGAAAGATACTCTTTCGTTCAATCAGCGGGAACCCGGAAATTCGAGCAATCGGCTCCATCTCATCTACGACAACAGGATCAACAATATATGCTGGAATGTTTAATCCTGCGGCAATTTCATAGGCGATAATGCCACCAAGATTGGACGCATGCTGTCCGGCGTATCCATTCCGCAAATCTTCCAGCATTAACTCATTTACTCTATATGTGCCTCCCTCAATCGGACGGAGCAGCCCCCCGCGGCCGCAAACAGCACTCAATTTCGAAATATTAATTCCCTCTTGATCCAATGTTTCCAAAATCGTACGCTTTCTAAATTCGTATTGATCAATAATATTTTCAAATGATTGGATGGCCTCCGACTCATGGCGGATTGTTTTTTCTAAAATCGAAACTTCATTATCGAATACTCCTATTTTGGTAGATGTCGAACCCGGGTTGATTACGAGAATTCGATACTCTTTATTTTGCAACGTATTGACCTCCAATAAGTTTCTATATGTATCATAAATCTAAATAACAAAAATCACCATATTCTCACATGAAAGGTAAAGACGCTGAAATGTATTCAGCGCTTCACCTAACTTTTTGTCTGTTATCGATTTAAGCGATGGCTTAAAATGTGATGACCGTTTCGTAAGAATTGGCTCCGGGAATTGCGAACCTTTTCAATCCGTTCTTCTGCCATTCTGTCAGCTGCTAAATAAGTAGGAATACCATCCCGTTTGGAAATTTCGATCACTTTCTCGATACTGTTATAAATCTGCTCAACCTTTTTCATGGCACGTTCATGATTATATCCGTATAATTCGTCAGCTACATTAATAACGCCACCCGCATTGATGACATAATCAGGTGCATAAACAATGCCTAGTTCATGGATCACATCACCATGTCGGGCATCCTTTAATTGATTATTCGCTGAACCGGCAATCACTTTTGCTTTTAATTGCGGAATCGTCTCGTCATTAATCGTTGCCCCAAGAGCACATGGTGCATAAATATCACATTCGACACCATAGATTTCGTCAGGATCTACGGCAAGAGCTCCAAATTCTTCAACAGCACGTTTCACTGCTTCCCGATTAATATCTGTCACGATTAACTGGGCTCCCTCTTCATGCAAGTAGCGGCAAAGCGTATATGCCACATTGCCGACACCCTGTACCGCAACGACTTTACCTTCTAATGAGTCAGTGCCAAAAGCCTCTTTTGCCGCTGCTTTCATGCCGCGGTATACACCATAGGCAGTAACTGGCGAAGGGTTGCCTGATGAACCGAAAGCAGGAGAAATCCCCGTTACAAAATCGGTCTCTTCGTGAATAATATCCATATCATCAACGGTTGTACCTACGTCCTCTGCTGTAATATATCTTCCGTTCAAGCCTTGAATATAGCGGCCAAATGCTCGGAATAACTCTTCGCTCTTATCCTTTCTTGGGTCACCGATAATGACAGTCTTTCCTCCCCCAAGGTTTAATCCTGCGGCTGCGTTTTTATACGTCATGCCTCTTGCCAGACGAAGCGCATCTTCAATAGCTGCCTCTTCCGAAGGATAGGTCCACATGCGGGTACCACCAAGAGCAGGCCCAAGGGTTGTGTCGTGAATAGCGATGATCGCTTTTAATCCGGATTGCTTATCTTGGCAGAATACTAATTGCTCATAATCATATTTTTCTAAGTATGTGAAAATTTCCATGTTGTTTCCTCCTCTTAATTAAAAAATGATGTTATTCATTCGTACAACTTAATGCAAGTGCCAGCGAATAGAGCTTGCTTTGTGCTTTATCCGCTCTTGAAGTTAAAACAATTGGGACCCTGGCTCCGGCAATGACAGCACCGACCTTTGCTTGAGCAAAATAAACTAAAGATTTATACAATACGTTTCCAACCTCAATGGCTGGGACTAATAAAATATCCGCATTTCCGGCTACTTCACTCTGGAGCCCTTTGTGTTCTGCTGCAAGCACTGAAACCGCATTATCCAGTGCCAGCGGCCCATCAATGATACACCCCGTTATTTGGCCGCGACTATTCATCATAGTTAATGCGGCCGCATCTACAGTTGCCTGCATAACCGGGTTCACCACTTCTACAGCCGCAAGCGGAGCAACTTTAGGGGTTTCAATCCCAAGTTTTTTTGCAATTGCAACGGCATTTTGGACGATTTGGGCCTTTTGTTGGAGATCAGGAGCAATATTCATTGCTGCATCTGTCACGAGAATCGGCCGGTTGAAGCCAGGAACTTCAAAAACAGCAACATGAGATAAAACATTGCCCGTCCGCAGGCCGTACTCTTTATTTAATACAGCTTTCAAAAAAATATTTGTTGGGATGTTCCCTTTCATTAATACATTAGCTTCTTTATTATAAATAGCTTTTACAGCAAATTCAGCCGCTTGAGCTTTGGAATCTGCATGTATTATTTTAATGTTTGGATTCCCATTCAAATGTTTTAATGCTACGATCGTTTCAATTTTCTTCTGGTCCCCGAAAAGAATGAAATTGCCGAGATTACGATTTAAAGCATCGGCTACAGCGTCGATCACTTCTTCATCTTCCGCTACAGCTACTGCAATAGTTTTCTTAGCTGTTTGGGCTACTTTGTCGATCAATGATTCCAGCAGCAGTTGTATCAACCCCTTTTATGATATCTGCAATTCCAATCTTTTAATATGCAAGAACTGTGCCAAAGATTTCATCCTTGAAAACGCTTTATTAGCAAGATTAGGGTGTGCAATATTTTTCATATCGTGAAATTTATTGCATGCTCCTTTTTTCAAGATTATATTTTTCCAGCTTGTAATATAAATTTCTGACAGACAGTCCTAACGTTTTGGCAGTTAATGTTTTATTTCCGTTTAATCGATTTAATGTTTGTAGTATAATCTTCGCTTCATATTCTTCTATCATTTTCGCCAAAGTAAGTTGGGAAGAAACAGGGGATTCCATTTTGCTGGCGGCTGTTTCATTAACAGAAATTCGATTCTTTAACTCCGGCAAATGGTGAACATCAATGTAAGTCTCATTATAATTCATAAAAATAATCGCTCTGCCTAAAATATTTTCCAATTCCCGAACATTTCCGGGCCAATCATATTCCATTAACTGCAACAGAGCCGCATTTGTTATTCCTTCAACGTTTCGCCCATAATCACGATTAATTTTTTGAATCAGCCGTTCAGATAGGAGAGGGATTTCTTCCTTTCTCTTTCTCAGCGGAGGTATATGGATCGGCATCCGATTCAATCGATAATATAAGTCTTCCCTAAAGGTACCTCCTGCAATCCCCTTTTCTAAGTTAACATTAGTGGCTGTAATGACTCTTACATTAATTGTAATTGGTTTTGTGCCGCCCACCCGAATAATTTCATTTTCCTGGAGGACTCTAAGTAGTTTTGCCTGCATGTTGGCAGATAACTCTCCAATTTCATCGAGAAAGATACTGCCATTATTCGCTTCTTCAAATAACCCTCGCTTCCCGCCTCTGATGGCACCGGAAAAAGCTCCCTCTTCGTAGCCGAAAAGTTCGCTTTCAAGCAAAGATTCTGATATGGCTGCACAATTAACACGGATGAATTTGTTATATTTGCGGTCGCTGGCATTATGAATGGCATGGGCAAACAGCTCTTTTCCTGTTCCGGACTCACCGCGAAGCAGAATGGTTGCCGGTGTTTTTGCCCCCAGCTTCGCCTGTTCAATCGCCAGCAGCATTTCTTCAGATTTCCCGATAATGTCCTCAAATGTATATTTCGCTTCTAGCTTGCGGATAATTTGCCTCGCCCTGCTTAATTCCCGGCTGAGCGATTTCATTTCGGACATATCATGGATGACACCAACACTCCCTTTCAATTTTCCATTGACAATAATTGGAGCAACATTGACGATGACCTCTTTTTCATTTGGACCAACCCGCATGGGTACTCCTCGGACAGCTCGCCTTGTCTGCAGGACTTTCATATGCATACTTTCGCCTTCAGAAATATCCGCAGTAGCCGGTTTGCCAATGACCTGTTCTTCTGTTAATCCTGTAATTCGGGTATAGGCCGGATTAATCATGATCCCCCGTCCATTTTCATCCACTACGGAAATGGCATCATCACTTGAATGAATAATTGCCTGCAGCATAGTTTGGATTTCCTTCAGGTCGGTAATTTCTTCCGCAAGCTTGACCACCTCAGTAATATCCTTAAAAACCGCAACAGCGCCAATTAATGACCCGTTCTCTTCAATAATCGGGATTCTTGTGGTGATAATTTTAAGTCCATTGCCCAAAACCATTTCCTGATTCGTTTCTATGCGTCTTGTTTTTAGAACGACAGGTAGACGACTTTCTGGAATAACCTCCCCTACAAACTTTCCAAGAGCCTGCTCTTTCTTAACTCCCATCATTTCTTCTGCTCTACGGTTAAATAAAATAATAAATCCTTGATTATTGATGACAACCATCCCATCACTTGTGGCATTAAAAATTAATTCCTGCAAATAGGATTCGTATTGATGCTTTTGTAATAGCTCTTCCTTTTCTTCCATTAGTTTCGAAAAAAGAAATGCAACGCTTCCAGGAATTAAGATGGTTTTCTTATTCTTTGTATTTCGGAGCGCTTGAAAAACACCTTCATCACCAGTTGCTTCAATAATAATATCAATATTATCCATCAAAAATGGATACCATTCTGTTCCTGTCTTAATTCCTTCCTTCTGTGCCAGGCGGATCCCGGGTGCATTCAAATTGCGGTCAATCACAACATATACCCGCAGCATTTCTGATTCTTTCAATATTTTTAAAATAGCCGTTCCACCTTTTCCAGCTCCGACAATCATTACGTTTTGCATGGTTATTGCTCCTTATGAAAGGATTTCGAAAAAATTTTCTTAGTAGAAAGAGAAAACTGTGCACTTTTTTTCATATTTTATTTTAAACTTCAACAGACATCTTGACAAATTTCATCTATAATCCATTCATTTTTTGGTATATAATGACTGTAAATATTTCATTTCAAAATGGAAGGATCAAATCATGACGCGGATTATTGCCCTTATTATTTTAGTGATTCCCGGTTTTTTGGCTGCTTTCGGAATTAAGTTGATGCGTGATATGACATTTGGCATTCTACAGGCACCGTTTCCGAATTTATGGTTGCAATTTTTGACGGGGTTTATTCTGTTTGTCGGTGGTCTTGGCTTTGTAGGCGGATTTATCTTCCATCGTGATCGGAAAAGAAATAACGTTCAAGCAAGATTCAAAAAGACGAAATAAGAGACCGTTCATGTTACGGTCTCTTTTCATATTCCTTTCTTATTCTTAATGCTTTCACGGGATCATCCGTAATAATCGCACTGCATTGAACATTGAACAACCTGCGCATATCCTGCCCGCGATTAACTGTATAAGGTCTTACCTCAATGCCATTTTCAATGGTCATTCTAATAATGTGATCGGAGACAGCGGAATGTTTTGGGTGAATTGCTTTTGCCCGGATGGATTGCGCATAAATCCATGGCATATAAATTCCCTCAATAAAAAGCGGCGCTGTTTCAATTTCCGGAGCTAACTGATAGTTATAAACAATACTGTAATGATTAAAAGAAGAAATAATAATTCGATCGGCCACATCATATTTGCGTACCAGCTCAACTACTTTTTCTTCCATGCCCTCATATGGGATAAGACCGTTTTTAAATTCAATATTACATATTAGTTTGTTTGTTTTAAGCCATTCCAATACTTCCTCCAACGATGGAATGGGCTCTTTTTTAATCCCTTTCTTATTGGCATTCAACTTTCTTATTTCTTTAAAAGAATAATCTTTCACAAAACCTGATCCAGTCGTAGTCCGGTCTACTTTTTCATCATGAATCACTACAACTACGCCGTCTTTTGTTAATTGCGTATCAAACTCAATCCCATCAGCTCCCGCCTTCTCAGCAGCCACAAAGGAACTCATTGTATTTTCTGCATAAGCTGCGGAATACCCACGGTGAGCAAAAATTTGTGTCATTTGTCTCACTTCCCATCATTCCATGTATTGACGGTCCAATAGAATCCAACATTAAAACACCCTAAAACAGCTTATGCAAATCATTTAGATATTTTCATTTTTAGACAAAAATAAAAACCCTAAGATGTTGACTTAGGGAATCATTTCAATCTTAAGATGCTTTATGTTCCAGACGAAGCTTGTCAGCAACCATAGCAATGAACTCCGAATTAGTCGGCTTAGCTTTGGACATACTGACAGTATATCCGAATAAGGAGGAGATGGAATCAATATTTCCTCGGCTCCAAGCAACTTCTATTGCATGCCGGATGGCTCTTTCTACCCTGCTTGCCGTTGTGTTATATTTTTTGGCAATGTCCGGATATAAAACTTTCGTAATAGAACCCAATAATTCAATATCATTATAAACCATGGCAATCGCTTCACGTAAATATAAATATCCTTTAATATGTGCGGGGACACCAATTTCATGGATAATACTCGTAATGCTTGCATCCAAATTTTTCGGCTTAGATTCAGTCTGTGAACGAAAACCTTGAGCCGATACTTTTCGGGCAGAAATCGAATGGCCGATACCGCTAACCTGCCGAATGTGATTACATAAATTCTCCATATCAAACGGCTTTAGAATGAAATAGGAGGCGCCAAGCTCTACCGCTTTCTTTGTCACATCTTCCTGTCCAAACGCTGTCAGCATGATCACATGAGGCAGAACTCCCTTTTTTAATTCACGCAGACGTTCCAACACCGCCAAACCATCTAAATGGGGCATAATAATATCTAGCACAAGAACGTCCGGATCTATTGTACGTAATAATTCCAGACACTCTTGGCCATTATGAGCGATTCCCGCTACTTCCATATCATCCTGGGACGAAATATAGTCCTCTAATAATCCAATAAGTTCCCGATTGTCGTCAACGACGCAAACTTTAATTTTCTTCAAAACCGCTTCCTCCTCAACTCGTAACTAAAACATCTAATATTTAAGAATAAATGTTGTCGTCTTTGGTTTCGCATATCTTTATTCTAAATTAGAAATTCGACAATGCAACAAAAATTCCTTTACTTTTTTTTATTTTTCTAAAAATAGTGAGAAAATCTTATCTTTTCTTCGTTTTTCTCTTTTTTTCGACTAAAATCGTATATTTGCCACATTGTTCCAAAATAATATTGGACAATTTTCACCAAAAAGAAAAGCAAAATAGGGGAATTTTTCCTATTTTGCTTCAAATTTAGCTTGCTTTATTTTTAGGCATATCGTATATGTTAATTCCCGCTTCATCCAGCATCCATTCGATGTGAACCCCGTAACCAGAAGTCGGATCATTCACAAACACATGGGTCACTGCACCGACAAGCTTACCATCTTGGATGATTGGACTGCCGCTCATCCCTTGAACAATTCCTCCTGTTTTTTCTAACAGTTTAAGATCGGTTACTTTGATGACCATTCCTTTTGTTGCCGGAAACTTTTGCGGGATCGTACTGACGATTTCAATGTTAAATTCTTCCACCTTATCATTATTTACCACTGTTAAAATTTTTGCCGGTCCTTCTTTTACTTGACTGGACAAGGCAATTGGCATAGGCTTATCCATTATTCCGTTTTTCAGTTGTTTGTTTAGCTCACCAAAAATTCCAAACGGGCTATTCTTTTGAATATTTCCAACAATTTCTCCATCTGATGAGAAGCGTGCAAGCTTTTCACCAGGGTCTCCACTGCTGCCTTTTTCAATAGAAGTAACGGTTGAGCGAACAATTTGTCCATCTTCAACGACAATAGGTTTTTTCGTATCCATATCTGAAATGACATGGCCAAGGGCACCATATTTTTTCGATTGGGGATGATAAAAAGTCATCGTTCCGATTCCTGCTGCTGAATCCCGAATATATAAACCAAGTTTATACGTATTTTCTGTTTTGTCTTTTAATGGGGTTAGTTTTGTTGTAAATGAACCATTTTCTCTGCTTATGACAAGATCGAGAGCTTTACCGCTTTGCCCTGCGGCTTGTACATACGGTGCTACATCCGTCATTTTTTCGATTTTATGGCCATTGATTTCGGTAATAATATCACCGACTTTAATGCCGGCAATTTCACCTGGAGATTTTTTCCCATTTTCAGTATTCACTAAGTGGTGGCCAACCACTAACACACCAACAGTATTTAACTTGACACCAATGGATTGACCGCCTGGAATCACCCGAAAATCCTTCAATACTCTTACATCAACTTTTTTAATGGGGATTCCGGCAAATTCCAACAGCATTTCATTTTTGCCGTTTTGAACTCCTTTAACTTTTACCGAATGTTGATCTTCCTCTAATTTAACATTAGAATTGTGAGAAACTAATGCGGCTGAAACCGGTGCAGCCTTGTTGAAGCTAAAATTTTGTCCCTCGAAAACCGTAATAGTTTTTGGGATTGTTAAAAATTGATCCATCGGCTGAAAAAAAATTAGGCTGGCTAATGAAACAAGGAGAATTCCACCAATAATTTTTCTAATGATCTCTAGTTTCACAATTTTCACTCTCCTCGCTTCTTTTACGCTAAGTTTAATGGCTACATCTATAATTTTGCCTCCTTGACAATCATTTATAACTTAGGTTTAGATAAAAAAAGCTACCCATAATGGATAGCTTTTCAAGCTTTTTTATTTTCTGCCGCTAATTGCAATAATTCTTCCGCATGCTGCTTTGTTAAATCGGTAATTTCTGCTCCGGAGATCATCCGGCCAATTTCTTTAATTTTCTCTTTATTATTTAGCGGTGTGACAGAAGTTGTCGTTCTGCCTCCTTTAATCGTTTTGGAAATAAATAAATGGGTATCAGCCATGGCCGCAACTTGAGGTAAATGAGAAATGCATAATACTTGGGAATTTCCCGCCACTTTATAAATTTTTTCGGCAATTGCCTGAGCAACCCGTCCACTTACACCGGTATCCACTTCATCAAATATAATGGAAGTAACACCCTGATGTTTCGAAAAAATACTCTTTAGTGCCAGCATAATTCGAGATAATTCGCCGCCGGAAGCTACTTTTGACAATGGCTTTAACGGTTCTCCCGGATTGGTGGAAATATAAAATTCCACCTGGTCGACACCTGTTTGTGTAAATACTTCCGAGTCCGTACAAATGCGAATTTCAAATACAGTTTTCTCCATATATAACTCTTTTAATTCTTTATGAATTAATTTTGTCAGTTTATCTGCCCATTTATGCCGAAGTTCCGTTAATTGTTTGGCTTCAAGGGTTAAATCTCGTTGAATGGAAGCCAATTCCTTTTCCAATTCACCGATATGGGTTTCTTTATTTTGTAATGTTTCAATTTCTTCCTCAATTTTGGCCGCATATTCCAATATTTCCTCAATCGTTTTACCATATTTCCGCTTCAATTGATTTATTTCATTTAAACGATCTTCCATTTCATTCAGCCGCTCGGGATCAAATTCCAGCATATCCAATTCATTTCTTAATAAACGCGAAGCATCTTCTAACTGATAGAAACAATTGGAAACTGTTTCATAAACATCTTTAAATGCCGGATCAATGGAAGCGGCATCTTCAAGATGGTCCATCACCATACTGATCCAGTCAAGTCCCTTCTGTTCACCGTTTAATGCTGTATAGCTTAATTGAACAGCTTCAAAAACCTTTTGGAAATTGGCGAGCCTCCGCTTTTCCTCATAAAGTTCCTCATCTTCGTGAAGCTTTAAATTTGCTTTTTGGATTTCATCCAATTGAAACAATATTAAATCGAGCCTATGAGCCATCTGCTGGTCATTTTCACTTAAGGCCTTTAACTTTTGTTTCGTTTGCTGATACCTTTTGAATACATCCTGATATTCTCCAAGTGATGCTGCTATTTCATCTGCCCCAAACTGATCAAGCAACGGCAAGTGCTTCGACTCATCCATTAATTCTTGATGTTCATGCTGGCCGTGAATATCTACAAGAGCTGCGCCAATTTCTCTTAGAATTGAAATGGTCACTAATTTGCCATTAATCCTGCAAACGCTTTTGCCTGTCCGAGAAATGTCACGGCGCAGGACCACCATCCCATCTTCTATCTCAATGCCAAATTCACTTGCTTTACTTAACACTGGATGATGATCTTCTTCAATTTGAAATAATCCTTCTATTTCCGCTTTTTCTTCTCCATGGCGGACGAATTCTGCAGAACCCCTCCCGCCAATCAGCAATTGAATGGCATCAATAATGATCGATTTTCCTGCTCCAGTTTCCCCTGTTAAAACCGTTAATCCTTTACGAAAAGAAATCGATAAGGATTCTATTATGGCAAAATTTTTAATTGAAAGTTCTGCTAACAAGAAATATTCCCCCAGAATTAAAGCATATCAAGGAACCTCTGTGTAATCGTCTTTGTATCTTCTTCTGTACGGCAAATTACTAACATCGTATCATCACCGCAGATCGTTCCCAAAATTTCATCCCAATCAAGGTGATCAATTAACGCCCCAATTGCCATGGCATTCCCGGGTAAGCATTTTAACACCAATAGATGCCCTGCAGAGTCAATGCTTACAAATGCATCCATCATGGCCCGTTTCAGCTTCTGCAGAGGATTAAATCTTTGATCTGCTGGCAGACTGTATTTATATCGCCCGTCACTTAACGGTACCTTCACAAGATGCAATTCTTTAATATCCCGGGACACGGTAGCTTGGGTTACATTATACCCTGCATTTCGAAGTTCATCTACAAGTTCATCTTGAGTTTCTATATCATTGCCGGCAATGATCTCCCTAATTTTAATATGACGCTGACCTTTATTCATGTTTTCACCCCGAAGTATTGAATGAAGTATATTTCTACCCTTATGTTAGCTGATTTGATTTACAATGTGCAATTGATATCTTATAAAAATACAATAAGATTAATAAAAGGATAAGCAGCTGCCTATCCTTTTACTTCGCTTTTTGTATGAAATTCCCTATGTGCTTCCTTAACCACTTCTTCAGGAGCAACAGGAAGTTGGTTTTCTCCGGCTGCCTGAGTCCCTTTCCATTTTAAATGCAGCAGAAATTCAATATTTCCATCACCGCCGGTTATTGGCGAATAGGATATATTCATGATCGTATAGCCTTGTTCCAATGAAAAATGAATAATTTTTTCGATTACTTGCAAATGAACGTTTGAATCACGGACAATCCCCTTTTTTCCCACTTGTTCCCTTCCTGCTTCAAACTGCGGTTTAATCAGCGCTACTATATCGCTGTCAGGAACAAGCAAGTTTTTTAACACCGGCAATATTAAGGTTAAGGAGATGAAGGAAACGTCAATCGTAGCAAAGTTTGGCATCTCCCCTGTTAAATCAGCAGGAGTTACATATCGGAAATTCGTCCTTTCCATGACAACAACACGCTCGTCTTGACGCAGCTTCCAGGCAAGTTGATTATAGCCGACATCAAGGGCATATGACATTTTCGCTCCATTTTGAAGGGCGCAGTCCGTAAATCCTCCTGTTGAAGCACCGACATCAAGCATAATCTTATCTTTCACATTTACATCAAAGACATGAAGGGCTTTTTCCAGCTTTAATCCGCCACGGCTGACGTAGGGGAGCACACTTCCTTTTACTGTCAATGGAATGTCAGCATCCACCTTCTCCCCCGGCTTTTCCAGCCGCTCTTCATTCGTATAGACTAAGCCGGCCATAATGGCTCTTTTGGCTTTCTCCCGGGTTTCAAATAAACCTCTTTCTACCAATAAAACATCTAGACGTTCTTTATTTTTCATTTGTTATGCCCTTTGCTGTTTTTTCCGCGCCAGTATGGAAATTCTCTTAACAACTTCATCTGTTGTCAGCCCAATTTCCTCAAGAAGTGAGCCGACATCTCCATGTTCGATGAAATGGTCCGGAATTCCCATCCTGTCAATTTCTGCATGATAATAGCCTTCGGTTTGCGCAAACTCGAGAATAGCGCTGCCAAACCCGCCCTGCAGAACCGCTTCTTCAATCGTGAGAATCGGAATAGATTCATCCAATAGTTCTGTTAACATTTTCCTGTCAAGCGGTTTTATAAACCGGGCATTTACCACTTTAACCGATACCCCGAGTTTTTCAAGTCTCATTGCTGCTTCCAAGGCCATTGGAATCGTTGTTCCAAAAGTTAAAATGGCAGCATCATGCCCCTGTTTTAAAATCTCCCATGATCCAATCCGTATGGTATGGAGTGTTTCATCCATCGGGACACCTACGCCATTTCCCCGGGGGAATCGCATGGCGATTGGGCCATCATCATATTTCAATGCCGTATACACCATATGCTGGCCTTCATTTTCATCTTTCGGCATCATTAACACGATATTGGGAATATGCCGTAAAAATGCAATATCAAATACTCCTTGATGGGTTTCGCCGTCCGCACCGACCAGACCCGCACGATCTATACCAATAAACACATTTAAGTTTTGCCGGCATATATCATGAACTACTTGATCATAAGCCCGTTGTAAAAAAGTAGAGTAAATCGCCAGAAAAGGCTTCATATTTTGAGTGGCTAACCCTGCAGCAACGGTTGCCGCATGTTGCTCAGCGATGCCGACATCATACATGCGGTCAGGAAATTCACTGGCAAAGCCTTCAAGTTTCGATCCGACAGGCATTGCCGGAGTAATGGCGACAATTCGCTCATCTTTTCGTGCTAGTTTTCTTACTGTTTCACTTACCAAACTGCTCCATGCTGGCGGCTGTTTTTTAGCCGGCTTGACGAATGTACCCGTATCTATTTTGTATGGACCTGTCCCGTGCCATGTCCCTGTTTTATCGGTCTCAGCCGGTTGAAAACCTTTCCCTTTTTTGGTAATAACATGAAGAAGAACTGGCCCCTCCGTCTTTTTCGCAAGCCTTAGATTTTCAAATAAGCTTTCAAAATTGTGACCGTCAATTGGTCCTAAATAAGTAAACCCAAGTTCTTCAAAGAACATGCCGGACACAAATAAATATTTAAGGCTGTCCTTCACTCTTTCAGCTGTAGCAGCAAGTTTTCCACCTACTGCAGGGACTTTTTTTAACAGCACTTCCAGTTCATCTTTCACCCACTGATATTTCCCAGCTGTCCGCAATTGACCGAGAATATTATGGAGCGCTCCTACGTTGGGAGCAATTGACATTTCGTTATCATTTAGAATAACGATCATATCTTTCTTCTCATGGCCGATATGATTCATTGCTTCAAGTGCCATACCGCCTGTTAAAGCACCATCCCCTATAACAGGAACTACATAGTAGTTTTGCTTTTTCAAATCGCGGGCAATGGCCATCCCCATTGCCGCAGAGAGGGAGGTTGAGCTGTGTCCTGTTTCCCATACATCATGTTCGCTTTCTGCTCTTTTTGGAAAACCACATAACCCCTTAAATTGCCGTAATGTGTCGAATTCACATGCTCTGCCTGTTAATATTTTATGAACATAAGATTGATGGCCCACATCCCAAATAATTTTATCCTTGGGACTGTCAAAGCATTTATGCAAAGCAATTGTCAGCTCCACGACACCAAGATTTGGCCCAATATGTCCCCCTGTTACTGACAGTTTCTCAATCAAAAATTTCCGGATTTCTTGACTCAAAGCCTCCAGCTCTTTGATTGACATGCCTTTTAGGAACGATGGGTCTTTAATTGATAACAGATCCATTGATGGATCACTCACTTTCATACTTTTTCTCTCTAATTCCTTTAAAAATAGCCGCTAACACAAGCGTGATAACGGCCTTGAAAACGAACTCTCTACAATGAAAACAATTATAACACACTTATGACATTGTCACAAATCCTCAAAGTTAATGGTCTCTTGCGGCTACAAGGTCCGTGATCTCTAACAATAATTTCGTATTGAGGTTAGTTTTTATAAGATTTTCCTTTGCAAGCTCTATTTGCTGCATTAATACGTCTTTTGCCCCTTCGAGAGTTAATAGAGCCGGATACGTATTTTTATGATTCGCTGTGTCACTGCCAACAGGCTTGCCGATTAGTTGCTGGTCGCCAATTAAATCAAGAATATCATCTTGAATTTGAAAAGCAAGGCCGAGATGGTAGGCAAAAGCAGATAAATCGTCCATTTCTTCTTGATTTGCATCTGCTAAAATGGCTCCTGCCAACACACTAAACCGCAACAGTCTGCCCGTTTTATGAATATGAACATATTCAAGTTCTTCTAGTGTTAATATTTTTCCTTCCGCTTCCATATCCGCAACCTGACCGCCAACCATCCCCTCGGTGCCGGCTGCTTTTGCCAGTTCTGCAACTAATCTCAATTTTGTTTCACTGGATGTGAATTGGTCTGGTATTTGGCACATCACTTCAAAACTGTACGTTAATAAAGCATCTCCTGCCAATGTAGCAACTGCTTCTCCAAAAACTTTATGATTCGTGGGTTTTCCCCTTCTAAGGTCATCATCATCCATACATGGCAAGTCATCATGGATTAAGGAATACGTGTGAATCATCTCAATCGCAGCAGCAGCTAAAAGTCCCTTTTCCGGATCTTGACCGAAGGCAGCAAGTGTGGCAAATAACAAAAGCGGCCGGATTCGTTTTCCACCTGCTTTAAGGGAATAGATCATTGATTCCTTCAGAATGGACGGAGCATCGAGTTTTTCAACCAGCTTGTACAGTTCATGATCCAAAAGGCTTTTATATCGATTTGTAAATGCCGCTAAATCCATTGTTTCCAAGAATTATTCCTCCTCATTAAGTACAAAGGTCTCGGTCCGTCCATCCTCCGTTATAATTTGTGTCAGTTGTGCCTCTACATGTTTCAATTTGTCATGACAAAGTTTCGACAATTCCATTCCTTCTTTATAATACTTAATTGCATCTTCTAAAGGGATATCGCCTTCTTCCAATTTTTCCACAATTTCCTCAAGCTTTGTCATGGCTTCTTCAAAGGATAATTTATTTTCATTCGTCACGATTTTCGCTCTCCTTTATCTTCTCTACCCTACAGTATAGGCTTCCGTCCGTTAATTGAATTAGAACTTGGTCTGTGACTTTGACCCCGGCAACACTTTTTAGTAAGCGATTGTTTTCCGAATAGGCTAAACTATAGCCCCTTTCCATAATGGAGAGCGGGCTGAGAGCCCGTAATGTTGACATCATCCGGTTGAAATCTGTTTGTTTTCTCCTAAGGATTTGAATTATGGCTTTATCCATGTCCTTTTGGGATCGTTCATACCGACTTTTCGCTTCTTTTAAGGCTTGTTTTGGATGGTTTCTGTGCAGTCGTTTTTCCAGCACCTCATGCTCGTTTTTTTTGATGGAAGTCAACCGCGCTGAACCGCGGATCAGCATTTCTGTTAATCTGTCAACCTGCTCGAGCTTTTGTTCATAAAGTCTGAATGGATACCGGAATGCATACGATTTTTGCACACGATTGAAACGTTCCTTTTGAAAGCGGAACTGCTCCTGCATCGTTCGGATCAACCGTGTTTGCCGCTGCAAAATACGATCCATTAATTCATCGATATGCGGGACCGCGAGTTCGGCAGCACCCGTCGGTGTGGGGGCTCTTAAATCAGCCACAAAGTCAGCAATGGTAAAATCGGTTTCATGCCCGACAGCTGAAATCACCGGGATCTGTGAAGCAAAAATAGCACGGGCCACAGTTTCTTCATTAAAAGCCCACAATTCCTCAATAGAGCCGCCTCCCCGTCCGACAATCAAAACATCAATATCTTTCATAGTATTCGCTTTTTCGATTGCCTTCACAATAGAAGGGGCCGCATAATCCCCTTGAACCAGAACAGGAAAGATTAAAATATTCACGATCGGATATCTTCGTTTAATCGTTGTAATGACATCTCGTATGGCTGCCCCGGTTGGAGAAGTAATAACCCCTACTGTTCTTGGAAATTGAGGGATCGCCTTTTTCATTTCCGGTGCAAACAAACCTTCCGCTTCCAGCCTTTGCTTTAACTGCTCATACGCTAAAAATAGTTCTCCAATCCCATCAGGCTGCATTTCTTTTATATAGATTTGATATTGACCGCTTGGTTCGTAGACGGTAATATCGCCTTTTACGATCACTTTCATTCCATTTTCCGGCAAAAATTTCATCGTACGCGAATAGCTTGAAAACATCACAGCCAAAATGCGGGCCTTTTCATCTTTTAATGTAAAATACATATGCCCGCTTGAATGCTGCTTAAAATTGGATATTTCACCTCTTACGTGAATGTCGCGCAAATGCGGGTCTGCATCAAATTTACGTTTTATGTATTTAGTTAAAGCATTCACAGTTAAAAATTTTTGTTCTTGCATAAATACTCCTCTTTCCTGAGGTACAAGCCTGAAAAAAATAGTCCCTATCTATTATATAGTAAGCCAGGCATTTTGTCCGCATAATCCGGAAGAATGGCTTAATCCATAAAAGATAAGGACTAGAAAAAGTTTATTCGATACTTTGTTTCGCTGATTGCACTGTATTATACATCAGCATCGTAATCGTCATTGGACCGACTCCCTTTGGAACAGGGGTAATGAATCCCGCTATTTCACTCACTTCATTAAATGCAACATCGCCGCAAAGCTTGCCTTCTTCATTACGGTTAATTCCGACGTCAATAACTACAGCTCCCTCTTTTACATGTTCGGCTGTAATAAAATTCGGAATTCCGACGGCAGCAATCAAAATATCCGCCTGCTTTGTGTGAAATGGCAGATCTTTCGTTTTGGAATGGCAGTACGTAACGGTAGCATTATGGTTTAACAATAATTGTCCAACTGGTTTCCCGACAATATTACTTCTTCCGACAACAACTGCATGTTTGCCTGAAAGAGATATTCCCGACTCTTCCAGCAAGACCATAATCCCATATGGTGTGCATGGCAGGAAAGCATTTTGCCCTGTCAACATTCTACCAATATTTATCGGATGAAAGCCATCTACATCCTTTTCAGGCGCAATCGCTTCAATTACTTTTTTCTCATCAATTTGTTTTGGAAGGGGAAGCTGAACTAAAATACCGTGGATTTTCGTATCCCCATTTAGTCCCTTTATTTTGGTCAGCAATTCTTCTTCTGTGGTCTCTTCAGGCATTTCAATTAAGATCGAATACATGCCGAGCTCTTCACATGTTTTTTGTTTATTGGTTACATAGGTGCGAGAGGCATGATTATTGCCAACCAGAATAACGGCTAAGCCCGGAGTGACCCCTTTTGCTTTCAATTGTTTCACTTCTTGAGCAATTTCAATTTTTTTCTTTGCAGCAATATCTTTTCCGTTAATGATTTTAGCAGTCATTTCTAACTCCCCTTAAGCGATCATTCAGATTTAAGTTTTTGCTTTACTTTTGAAAGGACGCCGTTTATAAATTTGCTGGATTGGTCGTCTCCGTATTTTTTCGCGATTTCGATTGCTTCATCAAACACAACATTTTCCGGTGTCTCCGGCAAAAATTTCAGTTCGAATACAGCTAATCTTAACAGGTTGCGGTCTACAATGGCTAATCGGTCCAGTGACCATTTCTCTAAATTTTCACTAATCAGCTTGTCTACTTCTTGCTCATGTTCGACCACACCAAATACGAGCGTGGACAGAAATTCGTCACCCGGCTTTCCTTCTAACACATGTTCAATTGCAGAAGATGGTTCACTTTGACTGACATCAATTTGAAAAAGCGCCTGTAATGCTTTTTCCCTCGCTGTTCTTCTTTTCATTACATCTTAGACTCCTTCAGGGAAATTAATAGATTCTTTGCCCTTTTAACTTACAAAGATGATAATAGCATAATTAATCAGGAATCGCACTTTGTGGTAGGAATTTTTTAATTTTTAAGCAGAATAGAACAACCAAAGGATCCTTCCTTTGGTTGTAAGCGCTACACTTCTGAATCGATTTCCGGTTCTATTTTCTGGGTTTCAAATTGTATTCCGACGACATGAATGTTCACTTCTTCGGCTTCTAACGCCGTCATATTAAGCAGTGCCTGACGAATATTATCCTGGATTTTTCCAGCAACAGCCGGAATGGATACCCCGAATTTCATTAGACAATAGACGTCTACTTTAATTCCTGTTTCGGTTAGTTCTACTTTTACCCCTTTACCATGGTTTTTCTTCCCAAGACGTTCCACGACACCGGCAGCAAAATTGCCGCGCATTCCAGCTACACCTTCTACTTCGGATGCAGCAATTCCGGCAATCACTTCAATGACCTCCGGTGCAATTTCGATCTTGCCCAGACCTTCGTGTTCTTGTTCCATTTCCAGGATATTAAACTCGCTCATCCAAACACCTCCAGTTTTTTACACCGACTTCATTACATCATGCAATTCTAGGAATTTCGTATTGAAATTGCCTTCTACAAATTTTTCATGCTCAAGGAGTTTCAAATGGAACGGGATCGTGGTATGAACACCTTCAACAACAAATTCGCTTAATGCCCGTTTCATTCTTTGAATCGCTTCTTCCCTTGTACTTCCATATGCGATGACTTTCGCAATCATGGAATCATAATAAGGGGGTATGGTGTATCCCGGGTATGCTGCTGAATCTATGCGAACCCCTAACCCCCCTGGTGGAAGGTACATTTTGATTTTTCCGGCTGACGGCATGAAATTCTTTTCTGGATTTTCAGCGTTGATCCGACACTCGATTGCCCAGCCAGTAAATGTAACATCCTTTTGTTTGAGCGTTAGTTTTTCGCCATTTGCTACACGAATCTGCTCTTTAATCAAATCAATTCCAGTGACCATTTCGGTAACAGGATGTTCAACCTGAATCCTTGTGTTCATTTCCATAAAATAGAATTTCCGATTGCGATAGTCATATATAAATTCTACCGTTCCTGCACCGGAATAATCAACTGCTTTTGCTGCTTTGACAGCTGCATTTCCCATTTCTTCACGAATTTCCCCATCGAGAGCAGGCGATGGTGTTTCTTCAAGAAGTTTTTGCAGTCTGCGCTGAATGGAACAGTCCCTCTCTCCCAGATGGATCGTATTGCCATAAGAATCAGCCAATACTTGGATCTCAACATGACGGAAATCCTCAATATATTTCTCAATATAGACCCCCGGATTGCCAAATGCAGTCATGGCTTCCTGCTGGGTAATATTAATACCTTTAATTAATTCCTGTTCATTTCTCGCTACGCGGATCCCTTTTCCTCCGCCGCCGGCCGTTGCTTTAATGATGACAGGATAGTCAATCTTTTTTACCAATTCAAGGGCCTCATCAATATCATGAATAATTCCGGTTGAGCCCGGCACAATCGGAACACCTGCTTTACGCATTGTTTCTCTGGCAATATCCTTCGTCCCCATTTTGGTGATTGCTTCAGGGCTTGGGCCGACAAACGTAATATTACATTCCCGGCAAAGCTCGGCAAAGTCAGCATTTTCCGCTAAAAAGCCGTATCCCGGATGAATGGCATCGCAGCCTGTCAGCTTTGCTGTACTTATGATATTTGTCACGTTTAAATAACTGTCTTTCGAGGAGGTAGGACCGATACAGTAGGATTCATCCGCAAGCTGGACATGCAAAGCCTCCCGGTCTGCTTCGGAATATACGGCAACAGTTTCAATCCCCATTTCCCGGCAGGCCCTGATAATCCTGACCGCAATCTCTCCCCTATTTGCTATTAACAGTTTTTTTATCATCCTGTTACCGCTCCTTATTCTGGCTTTACTAAAAATAATGGTTGTCCGTATTCTACTAATTGGCCATTTTTCACTAATACTTCAACAATTTCTCCGTTTACTTCGGCTTCAATCTCATTAAATAATTTCATTGCTTCAACGATACAAACAATCGAATCTTTTAATACCTTAGAACCTGGTTTTACATATGGATCGGCATCAGGACTCGGAGACGCATAAAACGTTCCAACCATTGGCGATGTAATCTTATGTAAATTTGCTGTATCAGCTTCGGCTGGTTCTTGAGTTTTAGGAGTCTCTTGTTTGGTTTCCTGTACTGCTGCTGGTGCAGGTGCAGCTGCTTGTACCGGAACATTTTGCACAATCGGCGCACTTTGAGCTGCTTGCACTACTGGCTGAACTGCTGCAACTGTTGCCCCATTATGTTTCTTCATTTTAATTTTTGAACCTTCGTTCTCGTATACGAATTCATCAATGGATGATTGGTCTACTAATTTAATTAGTTCCCGAATTTCTTGTACTTTTAACATTTATTACACCCCATGTTCCCAATATTTTAAGACTAGCTATTAATACTATACGATAATACCTTATGTAAGTTCAATAATCTAATGGCGTTTGTCACCCTCCATTCCATCATAATACTTTTTTCAATTGATGTGAATGTAATTAAAGATTTTTTAAAAATAACATTTTTGACTTCTATTCTCAAGCATAAAAAAAGGAAAGCACATGCTTTCCTTTTTTTATTTAGATGGTGTATATTCTACGGCAACGAAGTTGGTGTCGTTCATTTCTTTTTTCACTTTTTGAATGATATTATTGGCTTCAGATGCAGAAAGTTTTTTCTTAGATTTAACTGTCACTTTTACCTGTCCGCCATCTGCTCTGACAAGGGCATCGTCATACCCCATTGTTTTAATCAAGGTTTCGAGAACTTCTTCGTGCTGTGCTATTTCATTTAGTTTGTCCATTTGATCCTTTATTTTGCTCCGTTCGTCAGCCGGAAGGTTTGTGGCAGCAAGTTCATTTGTTAGCTCTTCCTGCTGTTTGCTGCGCTCATCTTGTAATTTCATCCGCAATGCTTCAAAGTCACTGTCACCAGCTGCCTGTGAAATGATCTGCCCGCTGTCTTTGGAATTTGTTTGCGTTTTCGTTTGTTGCTTCCCTTGGTTTTTTGCATTTTGCTCTACTACAGCAAGATCTTTGCTTTTTGGTTCTGGAGACGTAATGTAGTAAACGGATAACACAACCACTAAACTTAGCATCGTTAATAACCATACTGTTTGTTTCTTCAATAGCATTTCTTAATCCTCCTTATTTTTTTGGTTCTACTGCGACCCGGTAGCTTGGGACTCCTAATACTCTTGTCACAGCCTCTACAATCCATTTTTTTACTTCTATATTTTGAGCACCTTTGGCTACTACCAACACGCCGCGAATCGGCGGCTTTTTCGTCTGGACGACGATCGGCACTTCCTTATCACCGTTCTTGAGAATCACCAGTTGGGTATCTGTTGAGGAATCGGTCACTTTGCGCTGTCCACCATCATTCGCGGTTTCTTCTGTTGTTTGGGTCTTTGTCGTCGAATTTTTTTCAAAAATCTGTTTGTCGGTTGAATCAACGTTGATCACGACCGTGACATCCTTGACACCTAACATTTCCTGGAGTGCTTTTTTTAACTGGTCCTCATACTTTTCTTCATATTCGGCAATGGCTGATGTTCCCCCGCCTTTATTCTGGCCAAAGACCGGAACATCACTGGACTGAACTTTTTGATTGGCGGCAGCAGGTACTGCTGTGCTTGTACCATTCGGTTTAAACAAGACATTTCCAACCACCATAAAAGCGGCGCCAATACATAGAACAAGAAGCATATATTGATATTTTCCTAATTTGTTGCTTCCGTTTTTATCCACTTTCAGCCATTTACTCAGCCATGAAAGCGGTCCTTGTGGTTTATCCATTCTGGTCATCGATCCCCCCTTCAATCGAAACATTGACTAAGTTTTTTGTTACATTCCATTTTTGCGAGAGAAATGCGGCAATACGATCTGTTTGTTCTGTTTGGTCTGTTGATCTTTGAGAGGAAAGAGGTGTTTGGGTGTTAATGACAATCGGTTTAACCGCTTCGATTGTTTTCTCCGCTTCTTTTGGTTTTAAGAGAACCGTAATTTTCTGGAGATTGTCAGGGAATGCTTGGTCACTTTTATTGTTCGTTGAGATATTAATTTTTTCGATCTCTAAACCGTATTGTTTCATCAACTCCTCCTCAGCCCCTTTTTTCAGCTGGGCAGCTGTTTCTTCTAAAATATATGCATGTTGGGAAGCTTGTATTTCTTTTTTCTTTAAATCTATCGAATTTTTCAGATTGGTTGCTCCTGGTGCATGAAAGGAAGGAATAGATGCTAAAGATGTTTCAAAATCATTTGATATTAATTTATAAACTGGGGTCAGGATAATGGCGATTAACAATAGTCCCATGACCATCTTTGTATATTTCTGCATGCTCGAACTCGGCAGGAGCATATCGATAATCGTGGCTAACAAAATAAAAAGAATAATATTTGTTACCCACTCTTTTAAAAAGTCCAAAGAGCACACCTCCTATCGCATCATCATGGTCAAATTTCCGGCTGCCACGATAACGGTAATACTTAAAAAAAACATTAATGACACGATTCCTAGTGCGGCAAAAACATAAATGACACTTTTACTGATTATATCCAGGCATTTGATGATCGGGCCGCCTCCCAACGGCTGTAAGACGCTAGCGGCAAACTTGTAGATAAAAGAAATCATTAAGATCTTAACGGCTGGAAAGGCTGTAATAATCATCAGGATAGCAACCCCTGCTAAACCAACACTGTTTTTTAAAAGGACAGATGCACTGACCACCGTGTCTGTTGCATCGGTAAACATTCTGCCAATCACCGGGATAAAGTTTCCGGTAATGAATTTCGCCGTACGAATTGCGATCCCATCTGTCACAGCAGCCGAAGCTCCCTGGACAGAAATAACACCGAGAAATACTGTTAAAAACAGCCCCATCAATCCAATGCTCCAATTTCGAAGCAATGAAGCTAATTGGGTAACCTTATAATGATCTGACATGGTACTGACAATGCTTAGCAAAGCTGATAAAAAGAGAAGCGGTAGAATAATATACTGCATGAACATACCGCTCATATTCATTAGAAACAAAATGACTGGGTGAAAGAAAGAGGCTGAGATCACACCGCCTGATGCCGCCATTAATGCCAGCAAAAGCGGAATTAATGCTAGAACGAAGGAGATCATAGTTCCGATCGCTTCATTCGCATAACTGATCGCAATATGAAAACTATTAAGCGCCAAAATAACCAGCACCATGTATACAATTGCGTAGGCAATCTTGGAGACATTGCTTTGTTCAAACGCATTTTGCATGGACTGCAGGACCATGCTGAAAATCGCCAGCATAATGATCGAACCGAGCAATTTCCCATTGGCAACAAACTCTTGAAAAGCAAACTTCAAAAATCCTTTCCCCCATTCTTGAAGGGAAAATTTCTTATCGCCTTTTATAAAATCATAGAGGCTTCCTTTTTGACTTTCAGGAAGATACCCGCCATATTTCGTGGTGATATCCTCCCAAAATTTCTTTAGGTCCGTTAAATCTAACTTTTGGAGCTGGGAATCTACTAGCTGCTGTGGTGAAAATTGTGTAGTGGAATCTTCGGAAGCCTGAACATTTGGGATAAAAAAAAGAAAAAAGAAAAGAATCGTAATCGGAATAATCTGCAGCCATTGCTTCAATGTTTACACCTCGTTTTAAGGATTGGGATCAGCTCGGAATAAGTTTAATAATTGTTTCAATTAATACCGTTAGTATAGGTACTGCCATCGCAAGAATGATGACTTTTCCAGCTAATTCAATTTTCGAGGCGATGGAGCCTTGTCCCGCATCCTTCGTTATTTGCACGGCAAATTCAGCGATATAGGCAATGCCAATGATTTTCAAAATGGTTTCGACATAGACTAAATTTACTTTTGCATTTACGGCCAATCTTTCCACCATGTGAACAATCTCATAAATCTTATCAACCAAAAAAAGGAAAATTGAGCAACCAGTAAATACGATCAAAAGAAAAGCAAAATTAGGCTTTTGTTCTTTTACAATCAGGGCAAGAAAGGTGGCTACAAGAGAGATTCCGACGATTTTTACGATTTCAATAGCAAAGCCCCCCTTTCTATTGAAACAAAAAGACTGATTTTATTTTTTGAAACAAATCATCAACAATGGAAGCTACTTGAAAGAGGATATAGATAAATCCAAATAAAGTGACCCACTGGGCATATTCTTTCTTCCCGACTTGATCAAGCACAGTATGCAAAAATGCCACAACAATTCCTACGCCGGCAATCTTGAAAATAATATCCGCATCTAAATTCATCGCTTTTCCCCCTAAAATAATAAGATGATGAGTAATAGCCCTGCCAAGAAGCCAAGACTTTTTACCATTTTTTCGTATTTGGCCTGTGCTTGTACGGCATCTGCTTCTTCTCGTTCGAGGTGAGAAAGAGTAAGCATAATATGTTTTTGCTGGGAAAAGCGATCATGCCTGCCCAGAGTTTCACCAAATTGTTTCATGATTTCAAATTCTCCCTGCTTTAAGGCAGTGGATTTCCAAACCTCTTTCAAACTTTCTTCCCATGCGTCTTTCACCGTTGTTTCCGTATTGGTTAACTTCCCAGCAAACGATTCAAAAAATGAAGAAAAGGGGCGTGTCATTTGGGATGCTAACCGCCTTGCCGCTTCATGCAGCGGTGTATGTCCATACATAATCTCCGCATCCAGTGACTGCAGAGCAGATCTTAAAGCTCTAAGCTGGCGCGGCCGTTCGCTAAAATTTCGTGAAGCTTCAAACCCGATCACAGTCGTGGCTACAATAATGAAAATGGCACCAATCAATTTAACCATTTATGTCACTCTCACTTTTTGTTTCATTTCCTCCCCATTTTTATCTAAAATATGGGTAATAGTTCCGGGGCCGGCATTCCTGTTGAGAACAATAAACCGTTCAAAGATTTGTTGTTTGAGAATTTCCTGCAGTGAGGGCCTTTTCTTGATTTCTTCCAAACTACTTCCATGTGTTGTCATCAGCAATTTAATGCCAGCATGAACTGCCTCTTGAATAGCCTCCGCATCCTCCTTGCGACCAATTTCATCCACAATAAGAACATCCGGACTCATGGAACGGATCATCATCATCATTCCCTCTGCCTTTGGACAGGCGTCCAGAACGTCCAAACGGGGGCCAAAGGTTAATTGAGGAATGCCATTGACACAGCCGGCAATTTCACTTCGTTCATCCACAAGACCTACCTTGCTTGCCTGAATGCCTTGTGCTTTAATGCCTGTCGAAATGATTCTGGCGAAATCTCGCAGCAATGTCGTCTTCCCTGTTTGCGGGGGACCGATAACCATTGTATTCATCCAGCCCCCTTGAAAAATATAAGGTATCATCGGCTCGCCAGCTCCAATTTTTTCACGGGCAATTCGAATATTAAAAGAAGAAATATCCCGAATCGCCTTCACCTTTCCTCCCTCAAGGATGACCTTGCCAGCAAGTCCAATTCGATGTCCCCCGGCAATTGTGATATATCCCTGTTTCAATTCTTCTTCAAGTGTATAAATGGAGAAATGACTGATTTTATTCATTAGGTGAAAGGCATCATCAGCTGTGACAATGTAAGGCAAAAAACAAGGCGGACATCCGCTTACGGTAATTTCAATCGGCCGGTTAATTCGCACCCTGATTTCTTCTAGTTCATCTTTTTGATTAGGAGGGATCTGTCCGATATGGCTGGCAATACTTTTAGGTAAGAAATGAAAAATCGTTTCCACGTTGGCTCCTCCTCATTACTGCCTGTCTTACTAATTAAAATGTATGCCTGTCCAGCCGCAATATGACTTCCAAATCTGTTAATTCTTCTATCGATTTAATAGAACTTGTATCGAGATGAACAGTTTAAGGTTTCGAAATAAAAAAGCCCCAGGCCGCACTGTAGCGGCCTAAGGCTTCTTTATCTATTATGCTCTTGATACGTAAGTACCATCAGTCGTATTGATAATTAATTTATCCCCTTGGTTGACGAAGAATGGAACTTGAACGACAAGGCCGGTTTCAAGTGTAGCCGGTTTGGAACCGCCTGAAGCTGTGTCCCCCTTGATTCCTGGTTCGGTTTCAACCACTTCTAATTCCACTGTATTTGGCAATTCAACACCAAGTGTTTCGCCTTGGAACATGACAATGTATACTTCCATGTTTTCTTTTAAAAACTTTAATTCGTGTTCAATGCTTGATGCCGGCAGTTCAACCTGCTCATAGGATTCCATATCCATGAACACGTGCTGATCACCGCTTGCATACAAATACTGCATTTTGCGGTTATCAATTTGCGCTTTCTCTACTTTTTCACCAGCGCGGAATGTTTTTTCCTGAATGGCTCCGGTACGAAGATTGCGCAGCTTGGAACGGACAAAAGCAGCTCCCTTACCTGGCTTTACATGTTGGAAATCAATGACACGCCAAATGCTACCATCCACTTCAATCGTTAATCCTGTACGGAAATCGTTAACTGAAATCATCTCTAGTCCTCCTAAAATTGTTACAAAATGATAAGTTCTTTTGCAGAATGAGTGAGTGCTTCATTATGGCCTTTCGTGATCAGCACATCATCTTCGATCCGAACGCCTCCAAGACCCGGAATATAAATGCCAGGCTCACATGTTACGATCATACCTGGTTCTAAAACAAGCTCAGACTTCATGGAAAGAGAAGGGCCTTCATGAACTTCCAGACCGATTCCATGGCCGGTTGAATGCCCAAAATATTCGCCATATCCTTTTTCCGATATGTAATCTCTTGTTAAAGCATCCGCTTGCTTTCCGGTCATACCAGGCTTAATGCCTTCCATTCCGCGCAGCTGTGCTTCGAGAACAATTTCATATATCGCTTTCAGCTTGCTGTCAGGTTCTCCGACGGCAATTGTTCTTGTTATATCCGAAACATATCCTTTGTAATTGGCTCCATAATCGAGTGTAACCATATCACCTTTTTCAATAACCTTTTCGCTTGCAACACCGTGCGGCAGTGCGGAACGATAGCCTGAGGCAACAATGGTGTCAAACGATGAAGATACCGCTCCTGACTTTCGCATAAAGAATTCTAACTCATTCGCTACTTCTAATTCGGTTATGCCTGGACGGATAAAATCCAAAATATGTTTAAAGGCAGCATCCGCAATATCTGCTGCTTCCTTTATTATCTTAATCTCTGCATCCGTCTTAATCAAGCGTAACTTTTCAATTACTCCTGAAACCGGAACAAGTTCAGCTTCAATTTCTTTGTCATATACTTTATAAGAGGCGAAGCTTATATAGTCTTCTTCAAATCCGAGTTTTTGAATACCTAATTTCTTAACCTGTCTGGCGACTTCCTGAGGAATCGTATCAGAAAACTTAATAATCTCAAAGCCTTCACATTGTTTTGATGCTTGTTCAATATAGCGGAAATCTGTAATAAACTGTGCTTGATCACTGCTGATTAAGACAACCCCGGAAGTGCCGGTAAAATTTGATATGTAACGGCGATTAAAGGGTCTTGAAATTAATATTCCATCAATGCCATTCGCCTCGAAAGCAGCTCTTAATTTTTCCAATTTCCCCATATTCTCCACTCTCCTTATTCATCACATGATTCATTGTAACATAAGTCTATTCATTCAGACTATTACAGAGTCAACTGGACGCTTCTCTATTCTGTGTATTCTTGATTTGATATTCATAACTAATGGAATAACCGATAAAAATTCCATAAACGATATATAAGCAAATGGATGTGATAACTGTATCCTGCTTTAATTCAGTAAATGGTTTAATTCCGGTAAAAAGCGGATTTAAAATGAAAAATACAATGAAAAACAATACAATTCCATAGACTGCTCCCATCCACCAACCTTTAAACCTTTTAAGCAAGAAATAATAAATATAAGCAGCGACAACAGAAATAATCCCTAATAAAATAATGGATAGAACAGTCCCCTGCCACTTATATTTCCAATTTCCAAGCGTCCATGGTTCAACAATCACATTGGGGCGAATTTCGGTAAAATGAAAAAAGGCTGCCAGAAATCCAATTATTCCCCAAAAGACACCTCCAAATAATCCTGTCCAAAAAACCATAACTGGCAATGCCATGGGCTTCGGATAATTGGTCTTTTGTTTTTGTACCATAAAAAACAACCTCCAACCGCATCGATATAATAACCAATGTTAGTATGCCCTTTATTTGTCAATGTTTTTCATAAAAAATTTTTTTAATTTTAATTGGAAAGAATATGTAAGTCCTAGAGGTTTTTTGCTTTTTCTAGTAGAATAAATGTGAGTACATACTATACAACTTTTGTTAGATTGGTGTTGATGAGATGTCAGATTCTAAAAAGGCAGTTTATGGCGGTCAAGCAGTTGTTGAAGGAGTTATGTTTGGCGGGAAATATCATTATGTTACGGCTATTCGCAGGAAGGACCGGTCCATCGACTACTTCCATATGCCCCGAAAGGAAAATCCATCCTTGAAAAAAATTCCGTTTCTTCGCGGCATAATTGCCATCATTGAAGCAAGTGCAAACGGTGCAAAACATTTAAATTTCTCTACGGATCGTTATGATGTTGATCCGAAAGATGATGAAAAATTAAAGAATCAAGAAAGCTCCAAATTTGTCATGTACCTTGGTGTAGCGACAGTCGGTGTCATATCGTTTCTGTTTGGGAAATTTGCCCTCACGTTAATCCCCATTTTCCTGGCAGAGTTAACAAGGCCGATTTTTTCATCGGATATTGCCCAGGTGTTAATGGAAGGTTTTTTTAAGCTGATGCTTTTGCTTTGCTACATTTATTTTGTCTCCATGACGCCATTAATCAAAAGGGTGTTTCAATATCACGGTGCCGAGCATAAAGTAATAAATACCTTTGAATCTGGAACCGAATTAACCGTGGAAAATGTTCAGGCACATTCCAGGCTTCATTACCGCTGCGGAAGCAGTTTCATTCTATTTACGGTTATTGTCGGAGTTTTTGTCTATATGGCTGTTCCCACCTCACCGTTATGGTTAAGGATTTTAGACCGTCTTCTGTTAATTCCTGTTGTATTGGGAATTGCTTTTGAAGTATTGCAATTCACCAATAAATTAAGGAATATTCCAGTACTAAAATATCTTGGTTTTCCTGGTCTTTGGCTGCAGCTGTTGACCACCAAGGAACCAGACGATGACCAAGTTGAAGTAGCAATTTGTTCCTTTAAAGAATTACTGCGGAGGGAAAAAGAATCTGGTCTCAGTTTCGGGGAGGAAGAAATTGTCTAAATATTTAATGGATATGGTTTAAAAGAGGAAAAAAATGCTTATGATGCTCTTAGGGAGGTGCCTATCTTGAACAATCGGACATCTTTATTCGTAATTGGCGGATTGATCCTTCTTGCCATTATTGGCATTATTAGTTCATTCTCAACTAATCCGGCACGTTTTATTCAAGGAATAGCTGTTACCGTATTAGTTTGTTGTGTGATCTATTTTGTTGTTCGCAAGTTTTCAGTTTCAAGCCCTCAGAAAAAAGAGCAGCGGGCATTTCTTAGAGCAGCGAGGAAATCCAAAAAACGTTTGATGCAAAAAAGCGGTGAATCCAATACCAAAAACTCTGCTCTTGGCACATTATCACCTTTAAAGAGAGGCAACAAAATCAGAAGGAAGACTTCTGCTCATCTAACTGTTATTGAAGGAAAAAAGGGGAAAAATAAGAAAAATCGAGCGTCCTTTTAATGCTCGATTTTTCTTATGTTATTAATAGCTCCATTTATCTAGAAATATTTTTGCATGTTCTTTTCCCAGTGCAAATAATTCTTGCCTTTTTTCTTCTGCTAGATGGAAATCGACAGGAAGAATCCCTTCTGTCGGAATGAAAATGATATTTTTTACATGTTTTTTGGATATATATCTTGAATCATGAGCATCTTTCATAGTCTCGAATAACGCTGTAAATAATTGAATAGCATTTTTAATTTTATGTTTTTTATGTTCATATTCATTTGCACTTAAGGTAATCCCCAGTACAGGTCTTAATTTTTGAACATTCTCCTGATCAAACAGCCACATAGGAAAGTTACTTAAGACGCCTCCATCTACGATTACATTAATGCCATCTCTCGACCGTATTTTAACAGGTTCGAAAAAATAAGGAATACTGCTGCTCATCCTAATGGCTTTTGCAATAGGAAAGGAACCTGGAGAAATACCATATTTCTCTAAATCATCGGGTAAAACAATCATTTTTCCATTTGAAATGTCGGAAGCAACCAAACGAAGTGTTTTAGGGGGTAAATCCGAAAATGTCCTTAAGCCTTTTGCTGCGAGTATTTCTGTCATCCATTTTTCAAATTCAACCCCTTTATACAACCCCAGTTTCCAATAGACCGACAGCCATTTATAAAAGGCAAAAGGAATGATGGATTTACGGGCATCCAGCATTAATTCCATATTCACATCGCTTACTAGTTGGTATATTTCTTTGCTCGTATACCCAGCAGCAATTAACGCGGCTACAATCGATCCTGCACTCGTTCCTGCCAGCCTGACAAAACGCAAACCTCTTCTTTCTATTTCTTCATAAGCTCCTACTAACGCAAGCCCTTTAATACCTCCTCCGGAGAAAACACCGTCGATCTTCATGCCAGCCACTCCCCACGATGTACTCATTGTTACATCTTTAAGCGGGAAAATGGGAAAATAGTACAGTAGACAAGAAGAAAATTTATTGGGGAGTGGTGCTCATGTCTGAGCCTAACCCGACTTTGGTCAATGTCATCTAAAATAACTTAATTACTTTTGATAGGAAATTATCACTTTAAATTATGAAAGTTGTAAACAATTCACATAAAAATAGCCAGAACATATTTTTTATGCTCTGGCTATTTTTATGTGAATTACTTGATTGTTGTACCTGCCTTTATTTTCTTTTATATCCGTTTTGCTCCAATGTATCTTGGTTTCCAGTAGCTGTTGCTTGTATAGGTAATGATGACACCTTTGGAAGAGGAGGCCATAATCATCCTGCCAGCGCCGATGTACATGGCTACATGTGTTGGCCTGCTTGCCTTATTTGGGGCGAAGAACATTAAATCTCCAGGATGCAAGTACCTTACCCGATAGCCTTTTGTATAGAACATATCGGCTGCGGAATGTGGCAATGTTATTCCTGCTTTACCATAGGAGTATTTTATTAATCCAGAACAATCGAAGCCGCTTGGTGACATTCCGCCCCAGTGGTATGGAACACCAAGATTTGCCTTAGCAACTGAAATTGCTTTTGTATGATAATTATAAGAAGCCGCTTCCACTTGATTTCCTACCACAGTAAACAACGAAGCTAAGATGAGGACAACGGTTGCAAATGCTGTTATGTATTTCTTTAACATACTTTGGTCCCTCCTACTGCGTAATTTGTTATTTCTACTATACAAGGAGGGAGTAACAGACACGTCACAGCCATATTAAAGAATTATTACAAAATTCGACTTTATTTTAAAATACGTTTTTGAATCAGCATAAAAGGCGTGGATTTTTTCCACGCCTCAGAACAGACTTAAAGTCCGCATTTTAATTGAGCGCCGCAGTTTGTACATGTATTGCAGCCACCGATTTCTTTTACTTTTCCTTTACGGCAGACCGGACAAGTGTTTCCGACCTCTGAGCCGATCGTAACATCGGTGGAACGAAGGTCAGTGATCGTATCAACAAGAACAACATGCGGTTCCTCAGGAAAAATGGATAATTGTTCGTTCGTGTTTTCTTCTGCTTTAAGCGTTAGAACCTGCGAGTCACGAGATCCGTCAACATAGACGGTACCGCCTTTCGCACCGCCGCGGTACAATCGCTCATATACTTTTTCCACCTGCTCTACGCTATAGCCTTTTGGTGCATTAACTGTCTTACTGATGGAGCTGTCAATCCAGCGCTGGATGACACATTGGACATCCGCATGAGCTTCCGGTGACAAATCCATGGCGGTGACAAACCATTTAGGCAAATGATTTTTATCGGCTTCCGGATGTTGTTCAAGATATTCTTGAACAATATCCGCATTCACTTCGATAAATTTGCCTAAGCGCCCGCTCCGGAAGTAGGAGAAGGAGAAATAAGGTTCTAGTCCGGTTGCAACACCAACCATGGTCCCTGTGGATCCGGTTGGTGCCACGGTTAATAGATGAGAATTTCTTATTCCATGTTCCAAAATTCCCCTACGAATCTCTTCAGGCATTTTCTTCATATAACCCGTGTTAATAAAAGCCTCTCTTAGACGATTTGTTTCCTCTGGTGTTTGTCCTGTTAAGAAAGGAAAGCTGCCCTTCTCCTTCGCTAATTCGATTGACGCTTTATAAGCTGTAGTAGCAATCGTTTCAAACACTTGATCAATTAGTTCATTGCCTTCTTTTGAACCATATTCTGTTTCACAATAAATAAGGAGGTCATGCAGTCCCATTACACCCAGTCCAACGCGGCGCTCACCGAGAGCTTGCTTTTTATTTTCTTCCAGGAAGTACGGAGTAGCATTTATGACATTATCCTGCATGCGGACTCCGACTGCTACCGTACGCTTTAATTTTTCAAAATCAACAGTTTTCTTTTCCTTATCCGCCATTTCCGCCAGGTTAACAGCAGCAAGATTGCAGACGGAATATGGGGCAAGTGGTTGCTCCAATTTTGTTATCCTAAAGGCTTTTTATCCTTTAGTTCTAACAGTTGAATTCCCGTTAGTTCAGCATATCTTTTCATTACACACTCTTTTCATAAACCATTATGGGTTGTATGTTGTAATGTTGCGGCCTCGTGGATGGATTATATTCTGCAGTACAGTTTCACCATCTATGCGTTGCCCCTGGCTAAACTATTACATTCAGCCTTCGGTTCGGATTCCCATCTCAGGGTCCCCGCTTAATTCCGCAATTTTTAACGTGAGGCAAACTAAGCTATTTTACCACACGGATTTGTTGCTACAACTTGTTGACCATATGCTTTCGCATTTGTCATGTCATTGGCATTGTCGATAAAGAAGATCCCCGGTTCTGCTGAGTAAGTCGCACAAATGTTAATGAGATTCCAAAGTTCTTTCGCCTTAATTTTCTTATAAACACGAATTTCATGGCCCATCTTTTCCCATTCGCGGACATCGCCGACTTTATGCCATTCTTCGTTGTAAATTCTCATTTCTTCCTGATCGTAATGTTCTACATAGGGGAAACGAAGTTCATACTCAGCGTCATTTTCGACGGCTTCCATAAATTCTTTCGTAAGACAAACGGAAATGTTTGCACCAGTTAAGAAATCCGGATTATGAACAGCATAAATTCCGCCATCTCTCAGTTTTTCTTCAGCCTCTTCGATGATTTCCTCATTAAACCCGCCGAATCCAGGGAAGTCCTTATAACGTACGATTCCTTCGTACATTGCTCTTTCCCTCTCGGTCAGCGGAGTAAATTTCAACTTATCTTTTGCCAGCTTCTTGATCGTTTCATCATTGGTGTTTTCAATCAAGAAACGTAAAATTCTTGGATTTTGCATTTTGGAAATAATGAATTCAATGATATCTGGATGCCAGTCTGCCAGCATGATCATTTGGGCTCCACGCTTTATTGTTACACTCAAATGAGCGGCCAGGTCATTTCTGCCTGGCTCTCACACTTTCATGTGAGTTCAGACTATCTCATCAAAGAAGAAAAATTTATAAATTTTCGATTTAATTTTATATCTCCATATTTATAGAGTTCAATTCCAAGTAGAGAAAGCTCTTTTATGCTACTTAAATATAAATCCGAACAACCTTGTTTAGATGTTATTGCATTGACATTTTTGGCAAAACCCTTTGATTTTAAAAATGTCAATATACCTTTTAGCATATCAGGATTACCAGTGAACCCCATTCTAGCCTTTAGGTAGCCATTTCTTTTATATACCCTTATATGACCATCCGCATCAAAAAACCCTCTTAAAAAGGCCCACTGGAGTTCATCTTTATTAAAATCAATCCATTTTTCAAAACCAGTTTTTCTTGGACCGATACCTAAAGTAATTAAATCATTACACATTTTTGTTGAATTAATAACTAAAGTGTATTTATTTTGTTCATTGGGAGCATTTTTCTTTCAAAACTTAATAGTTCCTTCCATTTGTAATTCTCCCCCAATGTCAAATAACAGTTGTTTATCTTCTTTCGCTACTGTTAGAACCAATCTTTTTGATTTTATACGATCCAAGATAGTACCGTCACCCGTTATATAACCTAATATATAAGCTTGATTAGGCGTCTGGATTTTCTCAAAGTAATTTTCATCATATTGATAAATTTTATTTTTGAGTTTTCCAGCCTCTCCTGGTTTTCTTGGTTCAAAAAAATTTAGGTCATCGTTCCAGCGTTTTATGGTTCCTCGATTTATATTTAGTTTTTTTGCAATATCTACTTGGCTAAACCCCTCATTATGAAGCGTTATGATCGATTTTATAAGTTCTTCTTTGTCTCGTGCCTGATAGCGACGTTTCCGTTTACTATCATTTACTTTTTCCTTTGCTCCCACTTCAATACCCACCTTGCTTAATGTAACATTATTTTAATGGAAGCTTTAGGAAATTTCAATAGTCGTTGAACGTTCATCTCCGTTTCCAGAGACGCTTCGCTGCTGATTGCCCAATCCTTATCATTTTCAAACCTTCACGCTCACCGTTGCCAGTCACGTTGTGGTTGATAAGGCTCTAAGGGTGTTCCAGCAATTCACGAGATTTTAATCCCGCCGTTTCGGAGCTATTAACGGGATCCACCTTGCTCAACCAAATGCGTCAATTTCGCAATATCATCCAGCCAAGAAACCGACCCTGATGATTTGCCGTTTACACCTCTTGCCAGGGTGTTCCGTGGCCGTAATGTAGAGCCATTAGTTCCGACACCACCGCCGCGACTCATGATTTCCATAACCTGTTTCCGATGGTCGGAGATGCCTTCGCGGGAATCGGCAACAAATGGCATAACGTAACAGTTGAAATACGTTACCTCTGTCTCTGCTCCGGCACCGTATAACACCCTCCCCGCAGGAATAAAGTTCAAACTCACCAGTTCTTGATAAAACTTTTCGGTCCATTCAATCCGCTTTTCTTCTGTTTCTTCTACAGCTGCAAGACCAGTGGCAACCCGCTTGGCGATCTGCTCATAAAAAACCTCAAGCGGCTTTTCAATGATATCAAGGGAACGCCAAATCATTCCTGTACTGGCTTCTTCGGGATCATCCAGTACCCCTCTAAATTCCTCTTCCACCTGCACTTTCGCTTTTTTATTCTCCCAGTCAATCTCCAAAATATTTCCTAAGCCTCGCGCCGGAAATTTTGGGTCTTCTTTAATGGTAAGTACAACAAAATCTCCATTTGACAGGGTAATTTTTTCAGTGTCTTTAAAGGTGTAACGATCCAGCATGACCAATCTTGATACACCCTTGTGAGTAATTTTCATATCTGGGGTAACCGGGTGAACTTGGGGAAATAAGCGAATATCCTCATTCAACCTTTCAAAATCTACATTCATTTTTGACCTAAAAACTACAGACAAAATAGAACAGCTCCTTTAACTTAAAAATTGTCTAGCTTTCGAAAACTCTAGCAGACAATTGCAAAATCTAGTTGTCTAATATCCATAAGGTTATCACATCGAAAATAACAAAATCAATATATAGTACCAAAAATATTTTTAGCAATACTACATATTGTGTAAAAGGCATATAAAGATGATTTTGTCAAACACAAAAAAAACTAGTTTATGAAGAAAACCAAAGCTTTAAGCAGATTTTCGCCAAAAAACAAGAAATTTTAACAAATTTCATAGCTTGCACTTCTCAAATGGAAAAAGCGGCTTTCCTGCCGCTTTTTCATTTAGCGTTTGAAATTCCATTCATCGCTTTCATAACGTTCTTTGGCTAATTTTTCTACATAAGAAAGTTCTTCCGCCGATAATTCATAAGGTTCCAACTCGACAAGTAATCCTTCCGCAAACCCTTTATAAAATGCTTCTTTTGCTTCTTCCAGCGTAATCCTTCTAGAGCTAATGCTGTTGATCGCAACCGCTTTATCCTTAAAAGCCTTCTTCATCCGTTCCTTGACTCGTTCATTCGGATACTTAAATAAACTAAACAATTTCTCTTCATCTAAATCTAACAAAATCGAACCGTGCTGGAGAATGACCCCTTTCTGCCGTGTCTGGGCACTGCCAGCTACTTTTCTGCCCTCTACCACAAGCTCATACCAGCTTGGGGCGTCAAAACATACGGAGGAACGAGGGTTTTTCAAGGCATCACGCTCAGCTGCCGTTTTCGGCACGGCAAAATACGCTTCAAGACCTAGATTTTGAAATCCTTTCAGCAGCCCTTCAGAAATCACCCGATAAGCCTCAGTCACACTTTGAGGCATATCTGGATGTTCTTCCGAAACGATCACACTATAGGTAAGCTCATGTTCGTGCAGTACCCCGCGGCCTCCAGTCGGCCTCCTGACAAACCCTAAGCTGTGGGCTTTCACTGCTTCAAAGTCAATCTCCTTTTCTGCCTTTTGAAAATAACCGATTGATAATGTAGGAGGGTTCCAGCCATAAAAGCGAACGACCGGGGGAATTTTTCCTGAGCTGTGCCAGTCTAGTAATGCTTCATCCAGTGCCATATTAAAAGATGGTGAACAGTTGCCGGAATCAATAAAGCGCCAAACTTCCTTTTTCATCGTATAACCTTCTTTTCAAAAATTCATTCGTTGTTTAGTCTATCAAAAATTAAACTAAATTCAAAATCAAATGTTTTTGGTATAATGAATGGGGCAGAATGGAAAGAATTTTTTTGTTTTATCTTTACTCACCAAAGGATTGGCTTATATAATAAATATTAGTGTAGGAAAGCTTGAAAGGGGCAAACAGAAGTTGAATACATTTTTTGCACTGATTATCATCATCGCCGTTGTCGGCATCTATATGATTATCACTTATTTTTATCAAAAGCGAATTGTGAAGACGCTGACGGAAGAAGAATTCCGGGCGGGATATAGAAAGGCCCAGCTGATCGATGTCCGTGAACCGAACGAATTTGATTCAGGCCATATTTTAGGAGCCCGCAATATTCCGATGTCACAGATCAGAATGCGGTTGAAGGAAATTCGTCCGGACAAGCCGGTTTATCTATATTGTCAAAGCGGAATACGCAGTGCTCGTGCTGCACAATTCCTATATCGCAAAGGCTATAAAGATCTATCCCAGCTCCAAGGCGGATTCAAAAAATGGACTGGTAAAGTAAAGGCGAAGAAATAAAAGGTTTCGGAGGTTCCGAAGCCTTTTTCACATTTATAGAAAAATAGGGGATGCAGCGCGCATCCCCTATTTTTCATGAATCCTTTTGATATTTTAAAATTGGTTTCCGGGCAGCTGTTGTTTCGTCTAAGCGACCGACAACGGTTGTATGCGGTGCTTCCTGGACAATTTCCGGATTTTCCTCTGCCTCTTTGGCAATTTGGATCATCGTCTCGATGAAGGAATCGAGCGTTTCTTTTGATTCTGTTTCCGTCGGCTCAATCATGATACATTCTTCTACGTTCAGCGGGAAGTAAATGGTTGGCGGATGGAAACCGAAATCAAGAAGTCTCTTGGCAATATCAAGAGTCCGTACACCCAATTTCTTCTGACGTCTGCCGCTTAAGACGAATTCATGCTTGCAATGCTGGTCAAACGGCAGATCGTAATATTCTGCCAGTCTTCTCATCATATAGTTGGCGTTTAACACGGCATTTTCCGTTACGGCTTTTAGTCCATCTGGTCCCATTGAACGAATATACGTATAGGCACGAACATTAATGCCAAAGTTGCCGTAGAACGGCTTCACGCGGCCGATCGATTGCGGGCGGTCATAATCAAGGACAAACTCTTCCCCGCGTTTAACAAGAACCGGTTTTGGCAGGAATGGGATCAGATCACTCTTCACCCCGACAGGGCCTGAGCCCGGGCCGCCGCCGCCGTGCGGACCTGTAAAGGTTTTATGAAGATTTAAGTGAACAACATCAAAGCCCATGTCGCCAGGTCTTGCTTTTGATAAGACAGCATTCAAGTTTGCCCCATCATAATACACTTTTCCTCCTGCTTCATGAATAATGTCGGCAATTTCCAAGATATGTTCTTCAAATAAGCCAAGTGTATTCGGGTTTGTCAGCATTAATGCCGCTGTATCTTCACCCACAACTCTCCTTAAATCTTCAAGGTCGACTAAACCTTTTTCATTTGATTTAACAGTGATGGTCTCAAAACCGGCAACGGTTGCGGATGCCGGATTTGTGCCGTGTGCAGAGTCAGGAACAATCACCTTCGTACGCTTTGTATCGCCGTTTGCCTCATGATAAGCACGAATCAGCATCAATCCCGTCCATTCTCCATGGGCACCTGCTGCCGGTTGTAGAGTTACTTCATCCATGCCAGTAATTTCTTTTAAGTGCTGCTGCAAGTCATACATAAGCTCCAGTGCTCCTTGAACCGAGCTTTCATCTTGCAGCGGATGGATATGGGCAAATCCATTATAGCGGGCTACATTTTCATTGATTTTCGGATTATATTTCATCGTACATGAACCAAGAGGGTAAAAACCTGAGTCAAGCCCGTGGTTTCTTTTGGAAAGAGCCGTATAATGCCGCATGATATCAAGCTCAGAAACCTCAGGAAGACCGGGCTCTTCTTCACGCAAATATCCTTCTGGCAGAAGTCCATTCAGGTCTAATGCTGGCACATCCATTTCTGGAAGACTGTATCCGATCCGTCCGGGTGTACTACATTCAAAAATGAGCTTTTGATCTTGATTATGCATGCAAATCCCCCAATTCTCTCACTAACATATCGATTTCTTCCTTCGTCCTTTGTTCAGTCACCGCGATCAGCATATGGTTCGCTAGTTCCGGATAATCTCGGCCCAAATCGTAGCCGCCAATAATTCCTTTTTCCAGCAGCTTTTGATTCAATTCTTTTACTGGTTTATTGCATTTCACAACAAATTCATTAAAGGAATGGCCGTCGTAAACTACGGTAAAGCCGGCTTCTTTAAAAGCCTTTTTGGCATAATGTGCTTTTTGTATATTGGCAGCAGCCATTTCACGGACACCCTTTTTCCCAAGAGCGGTCATCGCAACAGAGGCAGCCAGTGCATTTAAGGCTTGGTTTGAACAGATGTTGGATGTTGCTTTATCACGGCGGATATGCTGTTCACGAGCCTGGAGCGTTAAGACAAATCCTCTGCGCCCTTGATCATCTGTTGTTTGGCCGACAAGACGTCCAGGAACTTTACGCATTAATTTGCTGGTTACAGCAAAATAGCCGCAGTGTGGTCCTCCAAAACCTGATGGGATTCCGAATGGTTGTGCATCGCCAACGACAATATCTGCACCAAATTTCCCTGGTGGTGTTAATACGCCGAGTGATAATGGATTACTGGAAACAACAAACATCGCTTTATGGTCATGGATTACTTCCTCAAGTTCTTTTAATGGTTCAATGCGGCCAAAGAAGTTTGGATATTGTACAATTACTGCCGCAGTGTCTTCACCAGTCAACTCTTTCAGTTGGGCAAGATCGGTTATTCCATCATTCAATGGAACTTCAATCACATTCAAATTCTGGCCTTTTGCATATGTTTTCAAGACATCACGGTATTCAGGATGTACAGCACTTGAAACAATAATGTTTTTTCGTTTTGTGTGACCGCAAGCGAGCATTGCTGCTTCTGCAAGAGCGGTGCCGCCATCATACATTGACGAGTTGGCAACATCCATTCCGGTTAATTCACAAATCATCGTTTGAAATTCAAAAATTGCCTGTAACTCCCCTTGAGAAATTTCCGGCTGATATGGAGTATAGGCTGTATAAAACTCTGATCTCGAAATAACATGATCTACAATCACCGGGGTATAGTGGTCATAAACGCCGGCTCCAAGGAAGGAGATATTTTCTTTCAAATCGGCATTTCGCTTTGAAAGCTTATATAATTCCTTCATCAAAGATGATTCCGACTTAGCTGGTTTAATGTTTAATTCCCCTTTAAACCGGACTTGTTCCGGAATATCGCCAAAAAGCTCATCCACACTTGAAATGCCAATCGCTTCAAGCATGGCCTTCTGATCTTGTTCTGTCATAGGTAAATAGCGGTGTTTCATACTCTCGTCCCTCCGTGATTACTTTGCTCTTTTATAAAAAGGTGTTGGAACAACTTTCGCTTTTAAACGTTTCCCGCGAATTTCTACTTCGACTTCTGTATCCAACGCGGTAAATTCGGATGCAAGTAAGGCAAGGCCGACATTTTTCTTTAATGTTGGCGATTGTGTGCCTGTGGTTACCTCGCCGATTAGCTTCTCGCCTTTATAAACTGGATAGCCGTGGCGCGGGATGCCTCGATCAATCATTTCAATCCCGGCAATTTTTCTAGACAGGCCAGTTTCTTTTTGATGTAATAATGCTGCTTTACCGAGAAAATCTGCTTCTTTATTCAACTTTACGGCAAAGCCGATTCCTGCTTCTAATGGGGAAATTTCCGGTGATAATTCCTGACCGTAAAGAGCTAAATTCGCTTCAAAGCGTAAGGTATCTCGGGCACCCAATCCGCACGGGATCACCCCTTCTTCTTCCCCGGCAGCTAAAATCTCTTTCCAAAGCTTTGTTGCATCTTGGGAATCACAATAAATTTCAAATCCATCTTCCCCTGTATAACCAGTTCTTGAAACAAGTGCTTTCTTGCCATTTATGCTGACTTCCTGCTGGAATTTGAAAAAGCCAATCTTGCTTAAATCTGTACTTGTAAGTTTTTGCAACACTTTTTCAGCAAGCGGACCTTGGAGTGCAAGTTGGGCAGTTTGCTCTGATAAGTTGACTAAGCTAACATCACCATCTAAGTGAGTTTCAAGCCAAGCGTAGTCTTTTTCGATATTAGAAGCATTGACCACAAGAAGATAATGATCGTCTGCGATTTTGTATACGAGAAGATCATCGACGGTTCCGCCGTTTTCATAACACATCGCAGTATACTGGGCGCCTCCGTCTTTTATTTTGGCTATGTCGTTGGTTAGCATTTTTTGTAAATACTTCAAACTGTCAACGCCTTTTACCTCGATCTCTCCCATATGGGAAACGTCGAACAAACCAGCTCTATTACGGACAGCTTCATGCTCTTCCTTAATGCTAGTGAATTGAACCGGTAGCTCCCATCCGCCGAAATCGATTGTTTTTCCCCCATATTCCTTGTAAACATCAAACAGTGGTGTACGCTTTAAATTTGTCATCGCTAATCTCCTTTCCAGTACATTTCCTTGTAAAAAGCTATCTTGCAGAAATAATTTCAAAGTTAAATTAGCAGCTTATCTTTTTTCAATAAATCGTTTTGTACAGAAAAAAGGACAGAAACCTCCCTTGAAATAAGGAAGGTCCCTGTCCTTTCACCTGAAAGTTTAACCGAAAAAACGGCTTTCCCCTTGGGTGGCTGCATGAAAACAGCACTCTCCAGAGCTGCGTCTAACAAGAGTTCTTTTGCCTGAGAGATTCACGTCATGTTTGCTCCTTCGGCGCTACAAAGTAGTCTCTCCCCTTGTTTTCATCCGCATCTATAATATTTTTCAATTTGGTGATACTAATTATACCTATAAAATAAATTAGCATATTGAAATATTTTAAACTTTCAAAGCTATTATCATCCTACCATTAAGAGCATACATTGGGCAATCATTTTTTTGAAAAGATAAACAGTTAAAATCTGTATGAAAAGGAGATGATCCTCATGACAGTTGAAATCGAATTCGATTCTTCGTGGCAAGATGAGTTTTTGCAGAGAATCGATCAAGATGGGCCATGGGGAAACTGGGAGCTCGTTAGACTTGCCATTGAAGTTGAAAAGCATCTAGTTATTCCCGAATTTGAGGGCTTGCAAGCGCCGAAGCATCTGCCGAATTTAACCCCTCTCCCACACCAGCTGGAAACGGCCAAACAAGTCATTGAAAATATGAATGGAAAAGCGATTCTTGCCGATGAAGTCGGGCTTGGGAAAACGATTGAAGCTGGATTAATTCTCAAAGAATACATGATTCGCGGCTTGGTGAAAAAAGTGCTGATTCTAGTGCCCGCCTCCTTGGTAACCCAATGGTCTATGGAGTTAAACAGCAAATTTTACATACCTGCAGTAAGCCAAAAGAAAAGCTACGTATGGGAGCAGTGTGATGTCGTTGTATCTTCCATTGACACAGCAAAGCGAAACCCGCATCGGGATATTATTTTCCGGCAAAATTATGACCTAATTATTATTGATGAAGCCCATAAACTTAAAAACAATAAAACAAAAAACTACGAATTTGTTCAGAATTTAAAAAAGAAATTTTGTTTATTGTTAACGGCGACACCGATCCAAAACCGAATTGAAGAAATTTTCAACCTCGTCTCCCTGCTGAAGCCGGGACACTTGGGCAGTCAAACGGCCTTTTACGAAAAATATAAAAAGGATTCCCGCTCCTTAAACGATAACGAACACTTAAAAGAACTTGTTAATAAAGTCATGGTCCGAAATCGCCGCGCCGATACAGGGATTGAATGGACAAAACGCCATGTTGAAACGATTCCAATCGATTTCTCAGATACAGAAAGAGAGCTATATGAGACCATTTATAATTTAAAAAATGAAAGCGATTGGATTCAAGGCTCCAGTTTTTCCGTTATGACATTGCAACGGGAAGCCTGCAGCAGCAGAGAAGCCGTTTATTATACCTTACGAAATATGCTGCAGAAAAAAGAAAATCCAACGCAAGCTTTCAAGGATCAAATCGAATCTCTCATGAAAAAGGTGGAAGCAGTTCAAACCAATTCAAAAGCGAAAAAAGCACTGGAATTAATTCAGCAAATTAATGATAAAGTGATTATTTTCACCGAGTATCGAGCAACCCAATTGTTCTTGCAATGGTTTTTAAAACAGCATGGGATTACATCCGTACCGTTTCGCGGCGGTTTTAAACGCGGAAAAAAAGATTGGATGCGCGAATTGTTTCAAAAACGCGCTCAGGTGTTAATTGCAACCGAAGCGGGCGGAGAAGGAATTAACCTGCAATTTTGCCACCATATCATCAACTTTGACCTTCCATGGAACCCAATGAGACTTGAGCAGCGCATCGGACGGGTTCATCGGCTTGGACAGGAGCAGGATGTTAAGATCTATAATTTTGCGATAAAAAATACGGTGGAAGAACATATTTTAAAACTGTTATACGAGAAAATTGATTTATTTGAAAAGGTCATTGGAGAACTCGATGATATTTTAACGAAACTGGAATTTGGCAATATGGAAGATCATTTAATTGACATTTTCGGTGCATCCTCCTCCGAGGGGGAAATGAGGATTAAAATGGAAAATTTATCATCCATGATTGAATTTGCACAGAGCATGAAGAAAGGAGAAACACATGCAGCAGCAGGAAATTCATAACTTTCTTTTAAAATACTTTCAAGCCAACGACTGTCCAATTCTTGAAAATCACAGTGGTTATATGACCGTGCAATTAACAATTGAAATGGATAAAGAACTGATGAACCGTCCCTTTTACTGGCATTATTTAGAGAAAACCGGCGGCATCCCGAATCCGGCGAAGTTAACACTCATTACGGATCCAAATTCTGTCCCTGAAGACATAAAAGGGGAAATCATTCATTTTGGTTCGCCGCGTCTGCATCAAATCTTTGCCTCAACCAAAAATTTAGCCAGATACATCCGGCTGTACGAAAATCATGAAAATGGGAGCAGGAAAACTCCTTTGCTTCCCTGGCTTTGTCTAAACGTAAAAATATCTTATCAGTGCGACCGCAAACGGGATGTTTTTAAATCCATCGGCCTGCAGCTGATCAATGGACAGATGGTCGAGAACTTTCATGAACGGTTGCTGAACATATCGCTGACACCGAAAATTCCGGATTATTCGTTTACCTTATCACCATTAGTAAAACCAAAAAGCGGGATCTTGCGGATTGAAAACTATTTAAAATCAGCCATTTATCAAGATGACCATTCATGGGCAGAAGAAGCGAGAAAACGCTGGGAAAAGGATTTACGCTTGTTGGAACACTTCTATGAAGACATTGAAGAAGGAAATGAAGCTTATGAAACGGAGAAAAAAGCGCTCCAGGAACAATATGAACCGAAAATTAAAATCTCCTTCATAAATGGAGGGCTATTTTACTTAACCGAAAAGGCGATCGTATAAGCATAAAAATCCCCCAAGTCACATTCACTTGGGGGAAGAAGTTACTTCCAAAAGCCGAATTTTAAAGACCGTTTCCTTTCCGTTTTCCGTCTTTTTTGAACCTCAATATAAAGAATGTACGGCAAGATTCCGAACAAGCGATACCACAAGGATGCTTTGTTCTCTTTTTTCTCAAGACGTAGCCGTTTTCGTTCCTCTTTTGGCTGATCAGCGTATTTCACAATGGTTTGTGTCATGTATTTTACATAATCATTTGTTTTCATCGGATACACCTGCCTAATTTTTACGTTACCAGTATGTCCATTTTGAGCTTTTTTCAAACCACTGTTAATCCACCCATTTTATTAATTTTTTTTGCTTAGTATCAAAGAAACCTTTGCCAATGATCATCTCTCCTGAATTTAGACGAAGAGTAAATTGGATCTTTTGAATATCGCCGGTAAGAGCATCAGCCAGAAAATCTACTCTTCCATTTTGAAAATGGAAAGTTCCTTTTGCAGGAGCTTTCCCGTCAGACTGAAAACTTTTTTCAACTTTCTTCACCGATGAAAGGAAATAAAGTTCCTCCTGCATCATGATCAATGTTTCATGCGCCTGTTTTCTTTGCGCTAACATAAGCTCTACATTCATGGAGAAAAAGGCAAGAAAAACAATGAGCAGACAGAGGACAAGCGGATAGGTAAACCCTTTCTCATTCCCTTTCATGGTGCTGCATTCCAATCTACATAGGAATAGGCAATAATAGAATATTCTTTCCCGGAAAAATCTTGTACGGTCACTTTTACAGCGTTCGGAAGGACCGAAAAAGAATACTGGGAAACATTTTGCAGGACAATCTCATGTCCTAAAGAATTCACTTGTCTGCGCAGATTTGTCCCGTATTTCTCATATTGAACCGTCTCGCTTTCCTTTGTTAATAACAGCCTGCCTGATTGAACCTCTGCTTTTATTGATTGATGTATTTCTTTCTTAAATTGACTGGCAAAATCAGCCCATTCCATCTTCTGTAATGCTGCTTGCGAAGGCCTATTGTTAAGCATTATTTGGAAAATAGGGGCCATAAAGAAAATAATTAAGGAAAAAATCGATAAAGCAAACAATGCCTCAATCAATGTAAAAGCTTTTTCATTCAAGTTTGCCGCAAATTTCTGTCTTTGACAGCAAGGCATTTTGCTTAACACTTATACATGCCTCCTTTTGACCGCGTGCACCAGAATCCCGCCAAGTGATGTCGTATTTCACTCCATTTTCCTGAAGGGAATAGTTCGTAAATGTTTGTGCCCCTCGCAATTTCCCCTGCAATTCTTCATACAAGATCTGTTGGGCTTTATTCTCGATCTCCAATTTCTTTGATTGTTGATTCATATCGATTATGAGCGGGATCAAGAATAAACCAATCATGAACATTGCGGATAGTGACAAAAGCAATTCAAGCAAGAAAAATCCGTTATTGTTCCTTAACATAAAACCTTCCCTTTCCAATCAAAAAGGTCAGCAAGTATTTTTTCTTTTCGCTTTGAATAATGATAGAGCCAAATTTGCTAATATTTCCGTCGGGCATGAATCTAAAGGTGAGAGGCAGGGAACCTTCTGTTATATAAAAATTTGCTGAATAGGTTCTTTCCACAATTGGCGGGGAAGAGGTGTTGACATACATATAATATTTATATTCACTTGGCATAATCGTCACAGAAACTTCATGCTGGTGGGAAATGGCATAGGTTTGGGCATAATACAAATCTGCTTTAAGCTGGGTAAAAAACGCTGCCTCTTCCAATACCGAACGCTGCGGCTTTAAGGAGAAAACGGTAATCGAGGTAAGAATCATAAAAATGGAAAGAACAATAAGTGACTCTGTTAAAGTAAAACCTCTTTGATTGTTCATTATTCTTTAGCTACGGCCGTAACGGTCCCGTCAGGAGCAATTTCAACAGATCCGCCATTTCCACAGCCTTTTGTATCTTTTAAATACCCTCCTGTTTTTAGTTCATCAAGGGTAGGAATTCTATTGTTATCCATTTGATAAGCTTGTACCTGCGCCTGAACCATCTTTACATATGCTTCGCACCCCTTTGTGTTAATATTTTTATTATGTTTCGTAACATTTGGGATCGTAATGATCAAGATGACCGAGATAATAAGCATAACGATCATCATCTCAATCAGGGTAAATCCTTTTTCATTATTTCGTTTTTTCAATTTCATAATTTCAACCTCCAAATTTTAAATCGCGTCTAACAAGTGGAACATTGGCAAAAGAATCGCTAAATACATTGACACAACTATAAATCCGATAAAGAGATAAAGGATCGGCTGAAGCAATTTAAAGCTTTTTTCAATTAAAGTTTCCATTTTCGTTAAACATCTCCTGCTGAAAAACAGCAACTCTTGTTCAAGCCTTCCATTATCCTGCCCGTGCTTGATTACCATTGGAAATTCTGCCTCAAAGATAGAATAGGATGCCACAATTGACTCCAATCTCTCCCCGCCCGCGAGCTTCAACTTAATTTCTTTGCCCAACTGACTATAAAATAATTGTCTTTTGTTATGTTCAAAAAGGAATAATGCTTCTGAGATGGAAATGCCCCCGGATAATAGGAAACTTAATTGAATGGAAAAATAGTGGTTAAAGAGCAATTTAAGAATTTTTCCAATAATCGGAATGCGAACAAGCATGGCTCGCTGCATCAAAATGGAAAATTTGCGGAATACGAAAAAATAGTAAATAGCCGCTATACAAATAAACACAAGCAGCAATTCAATGGCGGTCGGAAAATATTGATCGAAGGCGTAGATCACTTTCGTAAAAAAATTCTCCTTCAGCCCAAGAGATTTAAACAAATCAGTAAATCTTGGGAGCAGCGTATGCTCAACGAAAATAAATAGAAAACCAGTAATGGAAAGAAGTACGATTGGATACTGAAGCAGTTTAAACAATTTCTTCATATCCCGATCCTTTAATAATGTCAGGCTGCTTCCCTCTTGCAATGCTTCAGCAAAGCTGCCGTGTTGTTCGGCAAAATAGACATAGCCGATTAAATCCTTGTTAAATCCTAAACCTTCCAAGACATCATGAAATGGCAATCCTTTTTTCAACTTTACTAAACAATCCTCTAGTTCCTCCTTTCGATAATTAGGTAAAGGCAATGATATAGATACAATTGCTTCAGCAATTGGATATCCCCTTGACAATAATTCCCCTAATTGTTTCAAAAAATTTGCTTGTTCATTTAATGTCCATTTATGTCTCCTCATAGTTGTACACCAGCCGATCATATTCCGACATTTTAATATATCCAAGGGCGATTCCCTTACGAATGACATCTTTGACCGTTCGATAATTTACTTCGATCTCTTCGCCTTTGGCCGCTTTCATGGCTGCAGTTAAGTTTCTTCCTGATAAGAGTTCAAAGACACTTGCCCGTTTCCATCTTCCGTAGGAATAACAATAAGGCAAACAATCCCCATTGCAAAACGGGCAGGAAAGCTCCACTAATCTCTGGGCAGTGACGGCAATAAGTGTCTGCTCTACCTCAAGCCAATTGACACCAAACTCATGAAGACGGTAAACCGCACCCTTGGCATCTCGAGTATGCATCGTGCTGAGCACTAAGTGCCCTGTTAACGAAGCCCTTACAGCAATCTTTGCGGTTTCGGCATCCCTGATTTCGCCTACCATAATAATGTCAGGATCATGCCGCAAAATCGCCTTTAGCCCGGCAGCATACGTAACGCCAGCTTTTTCATTTACTTGAACCTGCAGAACGGAATCATAATTTTTTTCGATTGGGTCTTCAAGGGTAATGACATTGCGATGAAATAAGTGAGCGGTTTCATTCAAGAGGGAATATAATGTCGTGGTTTTCCCACTGCCAGTCGGCCCGGTAAAAATAATTAATCCGTGTGCATGTTTTAACAATGCCAGAAGTTTTCTTGTCATTTCCGGAAACAAGGAAAGTTGATGGAAAGGAATTTGTTCTTGTTGCGGCAAGAGCCGTATTACTAAACTCTCCCGGTTATTGGATGGAAGCGTGGAAAGCCTGAGCCCCATTAACTCACCGTTAACATCACAAAAAATTGAACCGTTTTGCGGACGTCTGCGTTCACCGATATCCATATTCGCTATAAATTTAAAATGGGAAATTAATCTGTCGCAATCCTCTTTTGGAAGTGTCAGTCGAGGAATCAGTTTGTTGGTTAAACGAATTTGTATCAGGGTGTCATCTTTCCGGGGAATAATGTGAAGATCTGTCGCTTGGTTTCTAGCCGCATCCGCAATAATCCGGTCCGCCAGAATTTCAATATCGCTTACAATAAGAAACACCACCTTTTTTTGTTGTCTCTTAAAGTATTTCGACACTATTCTTGTTTTTCCTCCTATTTATTTAAATTTTTTTAAAACAATTGGTGGATAATTCCCGGAATTATCAATCATCATTATTTACTTTGAACTTTTTTGGCCTTTAAATAGAAAACTCATACTTTGGGTACAAGTTTGGATTCAACAATAACAGAAATCCTATTATTAACTCTTTAGGAGCGACTCATACAGCATGAGAACAAGTGGTTCTCATGCTATTTTTTCAATAACAAATAAATAAAATACGGTGCTCCGATAAAGGAAACGACAATTCCTGCGGGCATGCCATCAGGACTTGCTATATTTCTTCCAATCGTATCGGCTAAGAGCAGAAGCCAACTTCCGATGAGGACGGCGATTGGAAGAAATAATTGATGTCTCGGTCCTACTAATGCTTTGGCAATATGGGGGGCCATCAGTCCAATAAAGGAGATGCCTCCTGTTACGGAAACGGCGGAAGCGGCAAGCGCAACCGCGGATAAAAGGAGCATCATTCGTTCCTTTTCGATTGCTAGGCCTAAACCGATCGCTACCGGTTCATTTAAGGAAAGAAGATTTAGGCGTTGAGCTTTGTATAAAGTAAAAGGAAGCAGGACAATGAGCCATGGAAGAATCGCCCAAATAAATGGCCAATCCGTTCCCCAAATGGTTCCAGCAAGCCATTTAGCTATAAAATCTACCTTTTGCCGTTCACTTGAAGAAATAAGGACGATCATCACACCCGATAAAGCCATAGAAAATCCGAAACCGGTTAACACAAGCCGTATAGGGGCAAACCCAGAGCTTCGTTTATATGAAAAGATATAAATCAGAGAAGTCGTCAATAAGCTGCCTATAAAGGCAGAAATGGGAAGCAAGTATAGAAACGGGCCCACTTCAATTGGAAAATATAAAAAGAAGATGGCAACGGCCACACCTGCTCCGGAGTTAATTCCGATAATTCCAGGGTCCGCCAACTCATTTCGTGTAATACCTTGCAATATTGAACCCGACAGAGCAAGCGCCATGCCGGCTAAAAGCGTAATAATGATCCGCGGCAAACGAATAGAGAAAAGGATAAACTCCTCCTGAAATGTCCCTTGCCCGAAAAAAGTTGGCAGCAAGCGTTGATATGAAAGTGATGCATCACCAAGTCCCAAACCGGTAGCAACAGTTAGCACAATAAGGACAAGTAAGCTGATAAACGTCAATCGTTGTTTTGTCACCAAATCTGCTTGAATCATGAAAACTTCCCTCCTTTATGAACTACGAATAAGAAGAAAGGAAGACCAATAACAGCAACAATGGCAGCAATAGGCGTTTCATATGGCGCGTTGATCGTCCGACCGATTGTATCTGCAAGCAGCATAAAGGAAGCACCAACAATGGCGGACATCGGCAGAATAAAGCGATAGTCCGTTCCAATAATGGCACGAACGATATGAGGAACCATTAAACCGATAAATGTCATATTCCCGACAAGGGCGACGGAAGCACCGGCTAATAGAATGATGACAATAAAGAGCAAGAATTTAATTGTCGCTGTATTTTGCCCTAAGCCAATCGCTAACTCTTCACTTAAACTAAGAACCGTCAGCTGTCTGGACAGCAGGAAGGAAACAATAATTCCAACGACAATGAAAGGAGCTATGATTTTAAGCTGACTCCATGATACGCCAATTAACCCTCCTGATGTCCACAACGCCACATCTTTTGAAATCTTAAAATAAAGCCCAACCCCTTGCGCAACAGCACTAAGAAAAGCGGAAACAGCAGCGCCGGCTAACACGATTCGAAGTGGGGAAAGCCCGCCTTTTTTCACTACGCCAATGCCGAAGACCATGAACGCACCAACAGCAGCACCGACGAAACAAGCTAACGTAATCGACAAATAATCCGTTGAAGAAACAAAAGCGAGCGTAATAGCTAATGCCGAATTAGCACCGAATGTCAAACCAAGCAAGCCGGGATCTGCAAGCGGATTTCTCGTCAATCCTTGCATGATCGCTCCGGAGATGGCAAGAGCAGCTCCAACGAAAATGCCTGCAACTTCTCTTGGCAAGCGAATGTCACGGATAAGGGAAATATGTTCTGACGAAGCTTGGGATGTCAAAGCGAGCCACACATCTTTGAATTCCGTATGAGCTGCACCTAAAACACATGCTTCGAAAAAAATGACAGCAAAGATCAAAATAGCTGTTATGAATTTGTAAACATATGGAATCTTATGTGTTTGTTCTTGCATGTTTCCTCATCTTCCTATTATGGAAAAGGATTTCTTATTGAAAAGATTTCCTATTTACCAAGAAATTTGTTACGAAAGAAATCTAGTTGGTAATCGAGCGTCAATGGATCGTTAAAATAAAATTCTTTCGCATTGGCAACAAAAACATGATGATTTTTCACTGCCGGAATATTTTTATAGGTAGCGGTCTCTTCAAAGGACGTTTTTGAATCAATATTTTGACTAATAATCAAGTAATCTCCTGTATACTGCGGAAGAACTTCCGGACTAATAGCGTAGTAGCCCTGTTTTAGCGCCATTTCTTTCACTTTTTCTGGCATTTTTAATTTCATGGCTTGATAAAGAATTTCAGTTCCTCGTCCCCAGTTATTACCGAAAACGTAAAGTTGTTTGTCGAAGTTTTCAATAACAGAAACTGTCGCATTTTCACCAATTTTTTCCTTGATTTCTTTGCCCGTTTCTTCGGCACGTTTCTTAAAGTCTTCAACCCAAGCACGCGCTTCTTTTTCTTTGTTTAATAGTTTTCCAATTTCAATATGCTGGGTTAAATAATCGACTTTTCCATATGTAAATGTAACGGTAGGAGCTATTTTCTTTAATTTATCAATATTTTTTGTGGTCGATAAGCCAATGATTAAATCCGGTTGTAAGGAAATGATTTTTTCGATATTTTCTTCAGATACTTCTTGGACATTTTTTAATTTGTCTTGAAAACGTGGGTTCATTTTCGACCATGAATCGACTCCGACAAGTGGGACGCCTAACGCCATGACATTTCCCGCAAATGACGACAAGACGATGACACGTTTCGGATGTGCCGGAACTTTAACCGGCCCATTCTCTGACTGGTATATGATCGTATCAGACTTGCTTATCTTTTTGTCAGTTAAGGGTGAGCTTGAGCAAGCACTAAGTAAAAGTATTAAAAAAAGCAAAAATGGGATGACTTTGTTTCTCATATTGTAACTCCTTTTAATAAGTTATAGGTCATTAACATCGGTTTATTCGTCCGCGGATCGCGTCCGATTTCAGCATCGATTTGGTAGACTTCTTTGAGTACGTCACGGGTCATTACTTCTTCAGAACTTCCGGCTTTCACAATTTGGCCGGTTTTTAACGCGATTATGTAATCAGCAAAGCGTGCTGCTTGGTTTAAATCATGAAGAACCATGACGATTGTACGGCCTTGTTGAACATTTAGCTTCTCAAGAAGTTCCAATATTTCTAATTGATGAGCCATATCTAAATATGTAGTTGGTTCGTCCAGAAAAATAATGTCCGTATCTTGAGCAAGTGCCATTGCAATCCAAACACGTTGGCGTTGACCACCGGACAGCGCGTCAACCGACTGATCTTTAAATTCACTCGTTCTGGTCACTTGAAGTGCCCATTCGATCATCTCATAATCCCTTTTTGTTAATGGACCGAAACCTTTTTGATACGGAAAGCGGCCGTACGAAACAAGTTCAGCAACCGTTAGTCCGCTTACACTTTCCGGTGTTTGCGGGAGAATCGCCATTTTCCTGGCAAGTGCTTTGGTATTTTCATTAGCGATGTTTTTCCCGTCTAATATCACCGCTCCCGATTCATACTTGTGAATTCGTGTGATTGCTTTAAGCAACGTTGATTTTCCGCAGCCATTTGCCCCAATAATAGCGGTAATTTTTCGATCGGGAATTCCAATGCTGAGATCTTTCACAATAATCCGTTCACCGTAGCCAATGTTTAAATGTTTTGTATATAGTCGGACCATGTTCCTTTCACCCCGTAATTGATAATGATTATCACTTTCACTTAAAAATATAATGAGATTACACCTTTCTGTCAATTATTTTTCATTGTAAAAGAAAAGAATTCCGTTTATATTTAATTGAGAATGAATTTCATTATCGTATATATAAGGAGAGAATAATATGAAAACTCAAGATCTTTTTGATGTTACAATAATTGGCGGTGGACCTGCAGGACTTTACGCCGCGTTTTACAGTGGATTAAGAGAAATGAAAACAAAGATCATTGAATATCAGGCAGAATTAGGTGGAAAACTGCATACTTACCCCGAAAAAATAATCTGGGACGTCGGTGGATTGCCGCCTGTTCCCGGGAAGCAATTAAGAGAACAACTGGTCAATCAAGGATTAACCTTTGAACCGGAGATAGTTTTAAATGAAAAAATTGAATGGATCGAGCGAAATGAAGAAGGGATTTTTGTCTTAACCGCTCTTTCAGGACAAAAGCATTATTCTAAAACAGTTATTGTTGCCGTAGGAACTGGGATTATAACTCCGCAAAAGCTAAACATTAAAGGTGCCGAAAGATTTGAAGTCACAAATTTAAATTATGCGATAAAGTCGTTGAAGCATTTCAAAAACAAAACAGTGATCATATCAGGCGGCAGCGATTCGCCGTAGATTGGGCCAATGAACTGATGACAGTTGCGAAGAAAGTATACATCACATATCGAAAAGATCAGCTAGTCGGTCACGAAGCACAAGTCAAACGGCTCTTGAACAGTCCAGCTATTTGCTTATCCCATACTTCGATTACCCAATTGATTACTTCTGCCGATCATGAAGTCATTGAACAAGTGGAACTGACCAATCACGAGACAGGAGAGATTTTCTGTTTGCCGATCGATGAAGTTGTTATTTGTCATGGCTACAAGCAGGATACTTCGTTATGGAAAAAGAGCAGTTTACCTATCATGTTAAAGGATGATTTTTATATTGAAGGAAATGCAATGGGGGAATCTTCCGTTCCCGGTCTTTATGCAGCCGGAGATATTTTAAGCCATGAAGGGAAACTGAATTTGATCGCAGGCGCCTTTCAAGATGCCGCAAACGCCGTAAATCGTGCGAAGAAATATATCGAGCCGAACGCCGAAAGATTTGCCATGGTTTCTTCTCATAATGACAGATTTACGTCTCGTAATCGGGAAATTATGAAACAGCTAATGAAGTAGTTTAGATCTTGTTGATAAATGAGATTTCAGTAAAAACATAAAGAATGTTAGCACAAGAAAAAACTCACAATATAAAAAGGGCCTATTATAGCCCTGGTAAACAACTAATAAAAAAACCATTATTTACATTATCAGTCCTTTTATTTTATAATAAAGAATAAAGGTATTCGTGAGAGACAAGGAGGGGTACATATGGATCGCATGTTCAGGGTATTAGGTTTTTGGACTGGTATTTTTACGATCATGTTTTATTTAGGCGACATGAATAAAACCGCACTGCTCTTCTTAGCTCAAACCGGCTTCTTTGTTTTGCTCAGCTATCTGAAACTTTCCGAACGTATGTATATGTACATTTTCGGAGCGTATTTAACTATTTTCTTCGTAGGCTTTACTTACTGGACGACCTTCATGATGCCTTTAAAGGGACCTCTTGGCCAATAGCTTAAAGAAACGCCGGATGCAAGATCCGGCGTTTTCCTTTTTATTCTTCAAATAACTCATCTGGATCAAGCACCAGATTCTTTTGCTGGATGACGATATGAAAAAACTCGCTAATTCCTCCCGGCATAATTAAGCTACGTATGGACCTGTTCCGCTTTCTGATCTCGGAGAAGGGGTTTGGGTCATAATGGTCCGCTAGTTCTTGTAATATTCCAGCCTTTAACAAGAATTCATCCTGCCTCCATTTCGCAACAAATGCCAAATTTTCCTGTTCACCCTTTTTCACTAAATAATCCAAATGAAGATGGGTGGTAATATCCATTTCACCGGGATAATGGAGTACATTGGTTATCATTTGATGCTGGAAGTAACCCCTCAGGCTTCCATTCGTTCGAGCCGGATGCATCCACTCCTCATTCGTATAGCCATAATCTGCTGTCACTACTATTCCTTTCGTTAAGGCCTGGGAAATTTCGCGCAGCATATTCCCCATTTCTAATGGAATCTCGATTCTCTGCCCATCATTTAACGTAAGCTCGCTTTCCTCAAGAAAAGCCACAATATTTGGATTCACCAAAGGAATTTGTTTCTCAATCAATTCCCCATTTTCAACCCCAATCATAATTTCATAGAGATGTCCTTCCGCTTTCTCGATAACATGAACCGGCAACGCATCAAAAAGCTCATTCGAAAAAATCATCCCTTCAAAACCTTGCAATTCTTCTAGGCCCTGTAAATGGATAATAGATAATTCTTTTTGCAGTTTTTGATGATAGGGGCTTGCTTCCACCATAAAATATTGCATAGGCTGTTTGATGGTTTCAGCCCATTCCTGTAAAAATGCTTTCGCAAAGCGGCCAGTCCCGCCGCCGATTTCACAAAAAGATAAAGGAAGATTCGTTTTGTGGCAAATATGGAAAAACCATTTTGCCAACAGCCGGCCATACACTTCGGAAATATTGCTTGTCGTGATAAAGTCTCCTTTACGGCCAATCTTCGGCTGTTCCTTCATGTAATATCCTAGTTCCGGATGATAAAGTACAATACGTATATAATCTGCGTAGGATATGACTTGGCCTGGAGAATTCAAAATGAACGATTTTAAATAAGGAATCATGGCTGCTCCTTGACATAGTATTAACTTTATAATAAGTTAGTAATAGTAGCTTAACAATATCCCCTCCCATTATATGAATAGAACATCCCTTGGAAAGACCCTTCTTCACTGAGAAGGGTCTTTCTTTTTTTTAAAAACCATTCAAAAATGGGTTGCTGTCCATTTCTTCGCCAATGGTTGTGACCGGTCCGTGACCAGATAGGACGTACGTTTCTTCAGGCAGCGTTAACAGCTTATCATGAATGCTTTTCAGAAGCTCTTGTTGATTCCCGCCCGGCAGATCGGTACGGCCGATACTTCCTTGAAATAGAGCATCACCGGAAATAACTATTCCATCTTCTGCAAAGTAGTAAGAAACACTGCCGGGAGAATGACCCGGTGTATGGTAAACGTGGAGTGTAAAATCGCCGACTGTCATCGGTCCCTCATGATTGATAACGTGATCAGCAGAACTCGCTTGGATCGGTTCAATCATAGTAAAAAATTGCGAGCAGTTTAAACTAGGGTCGCTCAGCCATTTTTCTTCTTGTTTATGAACATAAACAGGGATTTTATAAAAATTTCTCACTTCATCCACTGCACCAATATGGTCAAAATGGGCATGGGTCAATAAAATTGCAATCGGCTTCAAGCCTCTCTTATTCAATAAATTGATCAGCTTCTTGCCTTCACCGCCCGGATCAAATACTAAACACGACCGGTCTTGTCGCTCGATTATATAACAGTTTGCCTGAATGCTTCCTAAGGGAATTTGCTGCCATTTCATGATCTATATTCCTCCAGATTTAATTGATACAATTATTTTACACGATCCTGGTCTAATAGAGAAATAATGGGACTTTACCGGCAGTCAAGTCTCCAAACCCCCTCGACAAACAAGCAAAAAAAAGATAAAATAGGAAACGAATGGATATAATATTTGTACATAACTTCATGAATAAATCAGCACTGTGTTTGCCACATCATTCAAAGGGGGATTTAACATGGGATTGATGATCATTTTTTCGTTAGTTACCCTGCTTGCTGCTTATGGCTGCTTCAGTGCCCTGAAGAATAAGAACCTTTTAGGTGCATTTTGGGGCTTGGCATCGTTCTGTGTATTTGGCTGGTTTACCATCATGACAATTCTTCACCACGGATTCCCTACCGGAACACATTAAGAAAAGAGCAAGGCGTGCGATGCTTATGCTTCGAAGCTTTCCTTGTGAAGAACGACAAAAAAGACTGCCAATGAACTGCACCCCAATTGTTAAACACAACTAACAATTGGAGGTGCAGTTTTTTTCTATGACAGTCTTTTTTATATTCCATACGAAAGAGCAACTGCAAATATCCCTTCCACACAATGAAGTATTTTTGAGAATTGTGAAAGCGGCAAAGGATTGATCCCCCTGCCCAGTTCCAGCGTGAATCCGGGGCGCTTAAATTCTTGAATAAACCAATCTTTATATCCGGCATGACTATCTACATAGCGGACTGCTTTATAACCGCTAATCCTCTCAAACTCTTCTGCTATTACATGTGATTCATCCGGTTCGTGGCCATCATACCCCCAATAAAATTCTTCACCCTGGGTATGAAATGCGATTAATCGATCAAATGAATGCTTTTGCGCTAACTCGGCCATGGTAATTGCCTCGGGTTCTGTTAACGGGGAATCTCCCGGAAAGTCACGGGAGCCGGGGCCATTGACTAGACTGTTTTTCTTGCAGAGATCCCAATTCGCAGGAAATTGCCTGTTTAAATCAATACCGCGAATATTGGCTTTCCAATGAATGAAATCATCACTTCCCTCATTCATTTCAATAACTTTCTCCTTCCAATCCAGGGGCGGTCCATTTAAAACAAGATCCACTCCATCCGGGTTGACCATCGGAACAACGGACAATTCGACCCTTTCATATAAATGGCTTACCTTTTGCCCTCTCATTAACGTGCCATTCGTTAAACAAAGCAGATATTGATTCAATAAATTCATAAGTACCATGGTTGTAATCCATTCATTTGCATGGAAGGAGGCATTCATATGTACTTTTTTCTCCCCCTTGCCAACCCGGATTTCCTGAATTTTGTGGCCGAGAACACTGTGACCGATTGTTTCGATCGTGATAAAAGGGTAAGCCTTTTGAAGACGTTCGATAATCTTTATTAGAATTTGGTAATCATACGCATTTTTAGTCGTAGTAAATGGGGAAATGACTCTTTCAGGCACATAGATGATTTCTCCTGTTTTTAACTGGTCAAGGTGCTTATTCTGATTGAGAACGGCTATGGCGTCTATATTGCAATTTTTATCAGCAGAGAGTTTACTCAGCGTATCTCCGAATTTTACACAATAGGGAACTGAAATATATCCTGGGATATTGACCTTCTCTTTCGGTTTTAAATATTGGGGGTCTCTATGTGGATTGGAATCAATTATGAGGTTTAACGGCACCGCAAATAAATGGCTGTATAAGAATAGCGTATCCCCAGGACGCACAACAATCTCCATTTTCATCTCCTCCCGTTATAAGTAACATATGAACGACAACAAAAAAAATGAAAAAAACCCGCAGTATCTGCGAGTTTATTCTTGATCCATTTTCTTCTTAATAAGCCATGCTGCACCAATTACACCGGCATCATTTCCCAAGGTTGCAAGCGCCAATTGGGTCGATTCACGAACGGGTGAAAAAGCAAATTTTGCAAAGGATTCATGAATGGCATCTAATAAAATATGGCCAGCCTTTGAAACACCGCCGCCGATGACAATTTTTTCTGGGTTTGTTGTATTGGCGATGGCCGCCAATGCAAAGCCTAAATGAAAAGCAACGGTATCGACGATTCCTTTTGCTAAAGCATCGCCGGTTCGGGCGCAATCAAAAACATCTTTAGCAGTAATGCTGCCGTTTGCTGTCAGTATGTCGACCAACCTACCGCTTGCCCCCTCTTTGGCCAGTTCTTCATTCGCTAGCCGGACAATGCCGGTGGCAGAAGCAACAGTTTCAAGACAGCCGGTTTTTCCACAGTTGCACGGAGCCCCACCAAATGGAACGACTGTAATATGGCCGATTTCTCCTGCAGCGCCATTTACCCCTTGGACAATATTGCCGTTCGCAATTACACCTCCGCCAACACCCGTTCCCAAAGTCACACACACTACATCTTTAGCGCCATTCCCGGCGCCTTTCCACATCTCTCCTAATGCTGCACAGTTGGCATCATTTTCAATAACGGCAGGCAGTGAGGTTGCTGCTTCAAGACTTGCATGAAGTGGAAAGTGGTCCTGCCAGCCTAAATTGACAGCATTTAAGATTACACCGGTTTGATAATCAACCGGGCCTGGAGCACCCATGCCCGCTCCCAAAAGGGAATCTCTAGACTTCCCTAATTCATGTAATTTTTCATCAATTGATTTCGCAATATTCAACGTGATATTTTGGCCTTCATTCGAATTGTCTGTCGGAATCTCCCACTTTTCAATTAATTCCCCATTTAAAGTTACAAAAGCAATCTTTGTCGTTGTGCCGCCTAAGTCAATGCCGGCTATCCACTTCTCTGACAATGTCTTCACCTATCTTTTTTATGATCTCTTAAGGCTTGTATTTCCTGCCGTAAGATAAGCAGTGCCATTTCATATTCCTTCGGCTCAATTAATTGGGACTGATATAGCTCCTTGATTTCTGTTTCCATCATTTCAAGATCCGCGATCCGATCGCCAATATAAATAACCGAGCCAAATCTTTTTAAATATTGCTGAATATCATAAATTGTTCTCATTTCGGGGACCTCCCCGTCAAAATTTTCTTTTCATTCAAAAGTATACCTTACAGGAAATTTGTCCTCAAGATTATTTTTCTTGTCATTTCAATCTAAAAATGCTCATAACCTAAAGAGGACAACCTTTATTTACACGCCGGAAGGATGAAAACCTGTGAAAAAATCCTCAACCCTACATACCATCGTTATCTTTGCTCTTTCAGCTGCTGTTTTGTACTATTTTCAAGCTCCAAAAGTACAGGAGAGTATTACCTTTTTCCCAATCGATCCAAGTGCTGTTTTTACCACCTCCGAGACAACTCTAAAGCAGGATGGCCAAAATGCCATTCATTGGGAAATCAACTCTGTCCTTAATCGCAAAGCCTATTTACGGCAAGATGCAGGATTTTTATTCGCTAATGGCAGACTTCAAGATGAACTTAATAAATGGGCGCAAAACACAAAAAGCCTGAAACAGGAAAAACAAATCAAAGATGCACAAACAGCCCTTTATCAAGCCATAACCTTCCACCACGCTGAACTTCATGAACAAAACGGCCGGATTTTCAGCTCCCAAGCGTTATCAAAGGATGAATTGTACTTTATCTCTGAAAATCAAAAGCGGCCATTTTCCTTCAAAGTTCCAAAAACACAGGATGAACGCCGATGGCAGGAGCAATTGGCGGACGAGACAAACCGCATGCTTCGATACAGCTGGAATAAAGGAATTAGATACTTTTCTATACCGCTTGAAAACTATCATGCAATTCCATTAATAGCATTTAATCAGCAGACAATCCCCGGCTTCTCAAAAAAAGAATCAGCCGAAATTATGGGCCATCTTTGGGAAGGGCTTTATAAAAATTATTTTCTGGGCATAAAAAAACAGGATGGTACCATTATAAGTCCGATTGGCAGCACCATCCCACTAATATTAATAGCGAAAAATAAAACCCATCTTTTAGTGTTAACAGAAACAGCAAACGGTGAACCTATTGTTCTCCGCCAGGTGATTTCAGCTGCTGATTAATTTCGTTCACTAATTGTGCATAATTTTTTTGATCAGGTTTTAACTTTAACGCTTTTTCTGCATTTTGTTTTGCCTGAGTTAAATCGTTTTGTTCAAGATTAATTAGCGCTAGATTATAGTATGCTTCATCAAAATCAGGATTTAACTGAATAGCTTTTTGCAAATGTTTTTTTGCATCAGGTAGATTGTTCTTTTTGATATCAACATAGGATAAGAGGAAATACGTTTTATCTGATACATGTTCGGCATTTTGTTCATAGCTTTTCAATAAACGATAGGCCTTATCGTATTGATTTTGTTTTAGGTAATTTTGTGCCTGGATCAGATTATACATTTCATCTTGACCCTTAACCGAAGAGCTGAAACCATAGGCCAAGGAACCGAAAACAAGCCCAAAAGAAACAATTAAAAAGATGAACTGTAATAATAGTTTACGTTTTTTCGGAAAATGAACGATTCCAGCAGCTAGAAATCCGCCAAGTAAGCCACCGATATGTCCGGCGCTGTCGATTCCCGGACCTGTAAAGCTGAATAGTAAATTGATCCATAGAACAACGAAAAGGTTAATCCCCATTGTCCGGAAAAATAATTTTGGATAGCTGGTTCCAAAATAAAGAAGCGCGCCAAAGCACCCGTAAATCGCGCCGCTTGCCCCGGCAGACAGACCTGAGTTAAACAGAAAGCTTGCAATAACACCAGCAATACCGGCAAACAAATAAATAACAGAAAACCTTAATCTGCCAAAAATCTGTTCTACCGCAATTCCCAAATAATACAAAGCCAAACTATTTAATGCCAAATGTATCAAACCGATATGGAGAAACATCGGCGTAATAAAACGCCACCATTCCCCTTCATAAATCAGCTCGTTAACTTTGGCACCCAACTTCACAAGTGTGGCGGTGTTCGTGCTTCCGCCATTTACTTGCTCCCATAAAAATACGGCAATATTAACAAGAATCAAGACATATGTCATAAGCGGCCTGCTATATGAAAGCACCGCTCTTTCGGCCTTTGCCAAGTTTCTGGCTTGTTCCAGTGTCTGAATCTTGAGCGACTCGACAACTTGTTCTGTATACTCCTCATGGATCGGAAAGAAGGGGATATCCTTTTGCAGCAGGACTGCGAGACGTCCAATCTCCTCATTGTATAGATCCTTTGCCAGCAAAAAGGAAGTAACCGTTGTTTTCTTGTAGTCCGGATTCATAAATGGTTTTGCAAGCCGATACTCATACTCATCAACAGGTGGGAACTCGCTGATATAAATATTCACGATATGTATTTCATAACGTCTTAATTGTTTGCGGATATTTTCTCCATTAGCAGCCGTAAATTCAATATCCCGCTGCATAGCATTGCTCCAATCCAAATTATGAAGCAGCATTCGGATGATCGGAGCTTTTCGATTTTCTAGTTTTTCCAACCATAATTCTTTCTGGTTTTCAAATAGCTGAATGATTCGATAGCCATGATCGAGAATCAACGTATTAGCCAGTTTCCAAAAAATATATTCCTCTCTATTACTCATTTCCCTCCTGCTTTCTGTCATTTAAGATTTCCGTATATTATAAACTATACACAAGTAAAAGGACAAAATAAAACCATCTGCGGTTTTCACCAATCAGATGGTCCTCCGAAAACAGTTTGCATCATTTTTCGTTTTATACCGGGCATGCTCATCATTGAAGTAACTGCCAGCCTACGGAAAAAGCCGAAACCAAGCAGGGCATTGATAATCCGGTAGCGATAGCGGAACACTACATAACCTATAGACCCAATCATGAAGATTGATGTTAACACTCGAGTCATTGTTGATCCCTCCTGCTAATAGTTTGCGAAGCTGCGTCAAGTTTTATCCATAAAAAAGATAAATTATCCAAATGGCCAATATCCCGGCAATCAAACCAGAAAGAAAATTGACCAAATCATTATCCACAAAAGCAACCCCTTTTATTTGAATGGCCGACTGACCGCAATGGAACCGTTTCTCAGTTTCCAGTCCGCATTTTCCGCAAACAAAAGTCTGTTGATAAAAAGCACCCATCAAAGTATCGATGAAATTGCCGAAATAACCGAAAAGAAAGATAAGAATACCGACAGGCCATGGCAAAGAAAACAGCACTAAGCTAAGAAAAGCAATCAGCATTGATCCGGCCGCTGCTGCCGCAGTTCCCAAAAAGCTTACAGCTCCCGAAGTCCCGCGTTCCACCCGTTTAAACGTACGAATATAAATAGGATTTTTTCGGCTTAAACTGCCAATTTCCGATGCCCATGTATCAGCATTCGAACTTGCCAGACATACCGCAAAGCCGATTGTCCATAAAGGATCCGGCCAAAAAGTGTTCATCAAACTTAATAGAGATGCAGCTCCACCATTTGCAATTACCTGTCGCCAATCTCTTGTCGTTCCTTTGGCCAATTTATCCTCGAACATTGCTTTCCATGAACTTTTGTATTTGGACCACAAGCTTGATGTGACAAAGAAAACTCCTAATAAAAAAAGCCCTCTCACCCCAAAACCAGCCTGAACGGCAAGTCCAACGAGAAGTGCAGAAATAGCCCCGGATAAAGTAAGGAATTTCAATAAATAACCAACGATACAGGTTACAAGGATGAACATGAAAACCAACAAAACTTCAATCATGTAATGTCGATTACCTTGTCGGGTGTAATAATTTTCTCGACAGGAAGATCATGCTTCTGAACAGGAAATCGGGAAATAATTTGTTCGGGGAAAGCAAGTGATAAAGTTTTCCCAGAAAATCCCGTTAAAAACCGATCATAATACCCTCCTCCAAATCCAAGGCGAAATCCGTCTGGCGAAAAAGCCAATCCGGGAACAATTAACAGATCTAACTGATCGGCTTTAACGGCTGATGTTTGTTCTGGTATCGGCTCCAGCAGCCCATAAAATACGGATTCAAGCTGGGAAAACTCCGTTAATGTCCGAAAAACCATGCGTTTTTCCTGGGGAACACATTTGGGTACCGCAACCATTTTACCTAATTCCCATGCTTTACGGATAATTTGAAATGTATCTACTTCGGGAAACCTTGAAACTGTAATTCCTACTGACCGGGCCGTTAGCCATTCATTCGTTTCAAACAGCCTACAGGCAATTTTATATGAATAATCCTCATAAATCGGTTTGGGTAGTGCTTCAAGAGTTTCTTTCATTTTTTCGCGAATCGCGTTTTTCTCTGACATCTTTGAAAACCCCCTTAATAAGATTAGATCAAGGCGCCCGCCTAGCGGCGACAAGCACAAGACAAGCCGCTGGCGCCTGGAGCTGGACAATTTTCGAAGTCGATTTTTATAAATTCTTATTATAAACAAAAAACAGCAGGAAGTCCTGCTGCTTATTTTGTTTCGCGATGTACAGTTGTGCGTTTTTCTCTTGGGCAGTATTTTTTAAGCTCAAGACGATCTGGATTGTTACGTTTATTTTTTGTAGAAATATAGTTACGCTCTCCACATTCTGTGCAAGCTAACGTAATATTTACACGCATGTTTATTTCCCTCCAAACGATTAAGCTAGTAAAATTCATACGACTTTTCTATAATATCATTTTTCAAATGGAAATGCTAGTGGATTTTTCAAAAGTGCCTGTCCTAAAATGGATGAATGTATCTCGACGGCTGATGTTTTAATTGTATTTTTCAGCCACAATCTATTCGGTTCTTCAGCATAGTATCTTCCATCATCCTTGCTGTTTCGGAAGCAATTCGTTTCCATCCATACAAGCCTTTCACCATCTGACTTCCTTTTAGTCCTATTTCCTTTGCTTTTTCGGGATTATTCATGAAGTACTGTATTTGTTCGAGCAGACTTGCGGCATTTCCAGGTACCATCCATAAACCTGTATGCAAATGCTTGACGATATTTTTCATGCCGCCTGTACCAGCGACGATTGTCGGCTTCCCTAGAACCATCGTTTCAAGAGCAACGATGCCAAATGGTTCGTACAGGCTCGGAATGACAGCCATTTCACTTCCTGATATAAGGGCATTTCTTTCTTCGTCTGATACATATCCAATAAACTTCACATACTTATCTAATTTTCTAGCATCTATCTGATGGCGGTAAGTTTCAAGCATCGGACCCTTTCCGGCAATAACAAAGAAATAATCGAGACCTTTTTCCTTTACCAATTCCGCGGCTTCTATGATGGTTTCAAATCCTTTTTCTTTTACCATTCGACCAATTGAGAAAATATATTTCCTTTCAGCTAATTCAGGAAAAATTTTATCCATAGTTATGGCACTTTCATACGGTTCAATTCCATTTGGGATTACAGTGATTTTTTCCTCTCCGATCTTAAAAAGTTCGAGAAGTGATTCTTTCATGTAATCACTACATACGATGATTTGATCAGAAATATGAACTAACTGCTTCTCTTTTTCATGGATAAATCGCTGCATCTCTGTATAGATCCCATTATTCCTGCCGTACTCTGTCGCATGAATGGTAGCTAACAGGGGGATTTGAAGACAATCTTTTAAGACAATCGCTGCTGCACCAACAAGCCAGTCATGGGCATGGATCAAATCAAATGAGCACTCTGTCGCTAACTTTTCCCCCTTGAAAGCGATCGCTAAATTTAGTCCGCCAATCCAGGCCAGAAAACTTTTATCCTGCCAATTGAGGGGGAGAACACGATGAACGTTCACTCCATAAACGGACTCCTCTTCCGGCAGCTCGTTTGCTCCAGCTGTAATCACATGGACATCATGCCCCAATTTTGCCAAATGGACCGACAAGCCAAACACATGCCTCGAGAGGCCGCCAATAATAGCGGGCGGGTATTCCCAAGTAAGCATCAGTATTTTTAATTTTTTGCCCGGCAGCGCCTTCTCACTTCCATTTACTTGTAGTTCGTGTTCTGTTTTATTCATGTCTCTCCCCTAATTTCCCAATTCTCCATAATAGCTGTAGGTACTGACATGCTTCCTCCATTTTACGGTATTTTCGTCATACAGATTAAATAGAGTATGAGATTCCGTATCACGATCGGATGGATTACTTGCAGTCATTTGCAGGAAATTTGATCTGAAAAAAGGAAAAAAATCAAAATCGGGCAATTGAACGCCTAACTCTGCTATATACCTTCGATTGGGAGCCAGTCCTTTCACATACCAATAGCCATTATCATAAGGAACAGCAAATTCAAAAACTTGATGTCTATTCATGTCTGTCACATCATAAATTCTTACGATGGTCACCAAATCCGAAAAATGTAATTGAAAATAAACTGCGATTGTTTTCTTCGGCAGTTCGGAAGCATCCCAGGAAAGTAATAGTTGGCAGGGAGAAATAGACTTCAAGGACATGGAAGATGGCTTCTTCTCTTGCACCCATTTGTTCGTTTCATTGACACTAAAGTTTATCGTAAGTCCCTCCGATCCATAAAGTTTTCATATATGTATGTCTAAAGGAAAACATTCCTATTTGTTGTTATCGTAACATTGGATACAGAAGGAGACAATAAACGCAATTTGTCATATTTTGCAAAACTATTAAGAAAAGCGCAAGCAGCTTGGTCAGCCTGCCTGCTTCTCCGAATAATCCTCCTTGTAGGCATGCGACGAGCTGAACATTTGCCTCTTCGAATGAGCTATGGCGCAGGAGCACATAACGAGGGGCTAGGCTGCTTGTGCTGGACAATTTTCGAATTCAAGATTTTATCCTGTTTAATAAAATAGGGAAACCTCACTCGAGGCCTCCCCTATCCGAATCTTCCTGAAATATAATCTTTTGTTTTCTTTTCTGTTGGATTGTTAAAAATCTTTTTTGTTAGATCGTATTCAATTAAATCCCCACAATAAAAGAAGGCTGTTTGATCTGATATACGTGCCGCCTGCTGCATATTATGTGTCACAATGATGATCGAATAGTCTTTCTTTAATTCAACAATCAATTCTTCTATTTTTGCATTTGAAATGGGGTCAAGTGCCGAAGTCGGCTCATCAAGAAGTAAAACCGCAGGTTTCATCGCGATTGCCCTCGCAATACAAAGGCGCTGCTGTTGTCCGCCTGATAGAGACATAGCTGATTGATGAAGACGGTCTTTGACTTCATCCCATAATGCCGCCTTCTTTAGACTGTCCTCCACAATTTCATCCAGTAAACTTTTCTTTCTTTTTCCGGAAAACTTTAAAGCAAGAGCAATATTTTCATATATAGATTTTGGAAATGGATTTGGTTTTTGAAACACCATGCCGATTTCTTTCCTTAAAGCAACAGGATCAATGGTGTTAGATAAAATATTCACGCCTTCGTACATGATTTCGCCTTCCGCTCGAGCCCCCGGGATTAAATCATTCATTCGATTGATACTACGTAAGAATGTAGACTTTCCACAGCCGGACGGACCGATAAGAGCCGTAACGGCATTTTTTTCGATTTTCATCGAAACTCCGTTCACCGCACGTTTTTTACCGTAAAAAATCTCTAAATTATTCACACTTAAAATCGTTTCAACTGGCAATTGCAAGCTGGATTTATCAGGGATATCCACCATTTTTTTTAAAGCTGTAATCATTTTTTTCACCCTTTTCCTTATTTAATAGCGGTCACTTTCCTATGAATCATCCGGCCAATCAATCGGGCCAATATATTAAAAATTAAGACAGAAATCACTAAAACAGCAGCTGAGCCATTTGCCACTTCTTTGACATCGGGGATTAACCCTTGTGTGTTAACAGCCCAAATATGAACAGCAAGTGTTTCTGCAGGCCGGAAAATATTTAAAGGCGAATTTTGTGAAAAAGGATTCCAATCTGTATAATCTAATCTTCCTGTTGACTGGCCTGCTGTAAACAACAGGGCAGCTGCTTCCCCAAATACTCTCCCGGCGGCAAGGATGGCACCGGTTAATATGGCTGGAAAGGCACTAGGAAGTAAAATTGTTTTGATCGTGTGCCAATGGGTGACCCCTAATGCAAGACCTGCTTCTTTTTGATTGGCCGGAACAGACCGAATCGCATCTTCAGTCACTCTCACGATTACTGGGAGGTTAAAAACGGTAAGGGCCAATGATCCGCCAATAATGGTATATCCCCAGCCAGTTAATGTTACAAAGATTAATAGTCCAAACATACCAATGACAATAGAAGGAAGTGAAGCCAAAACTTCAATACAAGAACGAATCATATTGGTTACTTTCCCTGGTTTGGCGTATTCAGCCATATAAATTCCGCCGCCAACTCCAATGGGAACGGTAAAAATCATTGTAATCAAAAGTATATAAAACGAATTAAATAGCTGATCACGTATCCCCCCACCGGCAAGCAAATTACTGGAAGGAGTCGTTAAGAAATGAACCGAAATATGTTTCATACCGTTAATGAAAACAAAAGATAAAAGACCTGCTAAAACAGAAATAATGACTAGTGCAATGGCGATAAATACAACGGTTGCAATCCGATCGGCAGTTCTTGCACTCATGAAATTTTCCTCCTTGATGATAGGTATCGGATTAGCAGAATAAAGATAAACGAAATGAGAAGAAGTAATAATCCCATTGCCCAGAGAATATTATTTTCAGAACTACCGAATGTCGTTTCACCCATAGAAAGCGTAATGATCGTGGTTAACGTAGCCGAGGGATCGAGCAGGCTATGCGGCAGATCCTTTACATTCCCGATCACCATTTGCACGGCTAAAGCTTCACCAAATGCTCTCGCCATCCCAAGAACAACAGCCGTCAACAAATTCGGAAGAGCAGCAGGAATTAACACGCTCCTAATCGTCTGCCACCTGGTTGCTCCTACGGCATATGCGCCTTCGCGAAGAGAATTGGGAAGTGACTCAAATGCATCTGTAGCAATAGATGTGATCGTTGGCAGGATCATGATCGACAGAACGATCATCCCAGATAGTAAGCTAAAACCCAGCCCGCCAAAAGTCCACCGTACAAATGGAACCAATACCGTTAGCCCAATGAACCCATAAACAACTGAAGGAATGCCTACTAAAAGTTCAATAACAGGCTGCAGAAGTTTCTTTCCCCATGATGGGGCAATTTCTGTCATAAAAATCGCTCCTCCAATCCCAAGAGGTGCAGCGATGAAAGCAGAGAGGAGTGTTACAGCTAATGAACCAGCGATAAATGGGAATGCTCCATATTGCGGGTTTGAGTGATCGGCTGGTTTCCAAGTACTTCCGGTTAAAAATTCTAAGATGCTAACACCATTTTTCGTAAATGATTGCAAACCTTTGAATCCCAGAAAAATCACAATTGATATCGCAGCAAAAATCATGAAATATGCACATGCATAGACAACAATTTTTCCTCTGACTTCCCCATTCGTCCAGACTTTTTTGGACTTTAGCAATTGCTCCTTAGCTAAAGCGGTTTGATCCAACATGAATACACCTCTGAATGAATCGGGTAAACGAAACATCGTTCACCCAATATAGCTTTTTTTCAGCTTTTTTGAATTTCTAAATCTCTTATGAGGACAAGACAGATTTTCCATCCGTTCCTGTCCTCATATACCATACAAGAGGATAAATCTATTTAGTCGTTACATTCCCTTGTGCATCACGCTCTACCTGCATTTTTGTCATAGGCAGGTAACCTTGTTTTGTGACCATAGTTGATTGAACTTCTTTGCTCATCATGAAATCAAGGAATGCTTTTTCAAGTTCTGTAGGTTCTCCCTTTGTATACATGTGTTCGTAAGCCCAAACCGGGAACTTGCCGGACTGTACGTTCTCTGCAGTTGGGGCTACACCATCAATAGAAAGTGGTGTTACTGATTGATCATTCAAATAGGAAAAAGCTAGATATCCAATGGCTCCAGGAGTTTCTGCGATAATCTTTTTCACCGTATTCGAAGCATCTTGAGTAATTCCTTCTGCCGGCTTTGCACCGTCTAGAGCCAATTTATCGAAGATCGCACGAGTTCCAGAAGATTCTGGGCGATTCACTAGCGTAATTTTTTGATCTGGACCGCCAAGCTCTTTCCAGTTCGTGATTTTTCCAGTGAAAACTTTTATTAAATCAGCTTTTTTAATATCTTTAATCCCGACTTTTGGATTTACCGCCGCAGTAATTCCTACAACTGCCACTTTATGATCAGTCAGTCCGGATATATTTTTCTCTTCGGCAAAAACATCTGAGTTTCCAATCTGTACAGCCCCTTGCGAAACTTGGGAAAGGCCTGTCCCAGATCCGCCGCCATTGACTTGGATACTCACTTTTGGATGTTGATTCATAAATTCTTCACCAGCAGCAGATACTAATGGCTGTAACGCAGTTGATCCTGAAATAACTAGTGAACCGGTAAGTTCCTTGCCTTGTGCTGATGAAGCATTATTCTTTCCAGTTTGATTCGTTTTGTCTGTTGATGTTCCGCCGCTGCAGGCTGCCGTGATGATCATTACCGCGGATAAAATGGCTGGAAGACTAAATTTTTTCAAACGTTTCATTTGCATTTTCCCCCTAAGAATCAACTGATTAATTTCCCTTACACAGTTAAGACTACTATCACTCTGTAAAAGGGGTATTAACCAAATGTAAAGAGGATGTAAAGTGATGGTTTAAAAATTGTAAATAGGGGCATAAAAAAACCTGCCTCAAATTGAGACAGGTATTGATCTTACTGACCGCTGCTTTGATTAGCAGTGTTATCAGTTGTATTTGTATTAGAAGTATTATCAGTTGTATTAGTATTCGCAGTATTCCCGCCTGCTGCGCGAGCTTTCTTTAAATTGAAGTAAGCATCCATTACTTGGCGGCCAAGGATATCAGCCAGCGGCGTACCTGTGCCTTCATAAGCCCAAGGTACCAGAACAGCTACAGCCACTTCAGGATTATCGAATGGCGCAAAGCCGACAAGACTTGTGTTAATGACAGGTGTGCCCCACTTGCTTCGATCAGCACCATAATAGAAAGCCTGGGCTGTACCTGTTTTACCGGCAGGATCATATGTGGCACCTCTAAAATAGGAAACTGCAGTACCATCCCCTACCGTCATAACCATATGAAATCCTTCTTGCACCCTTTTAATCCATGATTCTTTCATATCGATTCGATTGAGGACATTTGGTTCAATTTCTTTAATAACCGGGCCGGGCTTGTTACTAGTAGTATCCGGTTCACGGATTTCCTTAACAATATGCGGCTGCATCCGGTAGCCGCCATTGGCAATCGTCGAAACATATTGAGCCAACTGCAGCGCTGTATACGTATCATACTGCCCTATGGCCAAGTCAAGAAGCAAACCTGGTTTTCTCTCAGGTCCTTGAACGCCAGGGGTTTCATTTGGCAAGTCAATTCCAGTCCGGACTCCAAGGCCGAATTCACTAAAATAATTTCGCATTGTATCGAAAGTTTTTAGATTTAAATCCAGCGGCTGATGTGGTACGTAATGACCGCCTGCCATAGCAATCACCGTTTTCCACATATATACGTTGGATGATACTTGGAGAGCTCTTAAGTCATTAATCTCTCCGAAGGTTTTCCATGATTTCTTTGGAGGCGTTCCTTTAATTTCCAGCGGTTCATCCACTTGTGTTGAATTAGGATGAATCGCACCTGTTTGATAACCGGTTAAGATAGTTGCCCCTTTAACGGCAGACCCTACAGCATATGAAGTTGTAAAAGTCCCGAGCGCATCGTCCTGCATTTGTTCTTTACCTGTTTTTTTATCGGTGACAATCTTCTTTCCGACTAATGACAGAACTTCCCCTGTATGTGGATCCATCACGACCACATATGCCCGGTCTAAAAGAGCTGAATTCGGATCTTGCTTTTGTTGCCACATTCCATCTTCGACAATCTTTTCTATTTGCTTCTGGAGATCCATATCGATCGTTAATACAAGATCATCACCCCGTTGACCTTGTTTAACAACTTGCGTTGATATGCCCTTTCCGCTTGAATCTGTCACATTTTTCATTTCAGCCTTTACACCATGCAGAACATTTTCATACTCTTGTTCAATATAGCTTGTTCCGACACGGTCATTCCGGCTGTAACCTTGAGCCAAATACTGCTGTGCCAAATCTTTTGGTAAGCCAGCCTGCTCAGATGATACATCCCCTAAAATGGATTTTAACGTATCGCCGAAAACATAATTTCGTTCCCAGTCTGTCGTCGTATCAACTCCAGGGAGATTTTCCAGATTTTCGCTGACTGCAGCGAATTCTTCAGGACTTACATCTTTATTTTTCACAATTTGCGGGGTCATGGCATATCCACTGTTAAACTGCTTTAGAATTGCAATGACCTTGAGGTCCTCTTGGGAATAGTTTAACTCCGACGCCGGGACTCTTTTCAGCTGCATTTGATAAATTTTCTTACTATCCCATTTCTTTTGTTCAGCTGGAGTAATTAGCTTTTGGGCTTTTTTAGGATTTTTTATGAGCCAATAATCCCTCTTATCCCGGTCGCTGACTTTCGACGTATCAATATTGATCATTTTCGACAGTTTTTCTGCTGTTTCAAGCATTTTTTGCTGGCTTGTATTCTGGGACTTTGTGTAAGTGATTGCATTTAGCGGGGTATTATCGACAATAACATCCCCATTGCGGTCATACATTTTACCGCGGGGCACCGTATTGCTAACCGTAACGGCATCTGTCCGCTGCAATTCCCGCTTATAATCATCACCATATACGATTTGAATGACACCAAGGCGCAATATCAAGGTCGAAAAAAGCAAAAACACGACAAGGAAGATCATATTCAAGCGAAATGGAACATGCGACTTTTTCTTTTTCTTTTCCTTCTTTTTATTCAATCAGAATCCCACATCCTTTACTCAGGGCTTGCAAACAATATCTATTGTATAAGATAAATACGTTTTTTTCTATGAAGAACGCTTGCCAATTTTATCATCGAAATTTAATACTAAAAAA
>NZ_BCUZ01000005.1 GCF_001591485.1 Neobacillus fumarioli NBRC 102428
CAGCCCCTTTATTTGGAATACATAGCAACCCGATTTCTTCCTGCCCGCTTTGCCCCGACGTAAAGCGCCCGGTCGGCATGGCGAATCAGCGCCAGGTAGTCTTCCGCGTCTTCAGGTGCTGTTGCAACACCAATCGAAGCGGTGATCTTGATTTGTAATTTCTCCTGATCAAACGATTGGGTAACCGTAAACGGCCAATTGGCAATCGATTGCCTGATGAGTTCCGCCATTTTAACAGCATCCGTTTTCGAAACATCAGGTAAAAGAATGACAAATTCCTCACCGCCGTAACGGGCAACTGTCCCCCCGTCCCCAGTTATGTTACTGATTCTATTTGCCAGTTCACACAAAATTTCATTACCACTTTGGTGCCCGTATGTATCATTCACGTTTTTAAAATGATCAATATCAAGGATGATTAAAGATAACACTTTTCGTTCCTGCTGACAAAGTTTTTCAAATTCATTTGTGAGTATATTCTCGAAAAAGCGGTAATTATACAGTTTCGTTAAAGCGCAGCGTTCACTTTGCATTTTGGCTAATTCATAATGTTTGGCATTTTCCATTGCGACTGCGAAATAAGAACAGAGAATATCAGCAATCATTAATTGGTATTTTTCATATGCCCGTTTGCGTTTCGAAGCAAGCAATAAGACTCCGATCACCTTATTATTCCGCATAATCGGTACGCATAATACGCTTTCGGCCCCATCCGGCATATAACCTTTGGAGTATTTCTCCCATTCTTTCCTGGATTTAAACAAATACGCTTTTTGGGAAGCCCAGACAAGCCCGCAAAGATCTTCATTTTTCTTTATCGCAGGTAAATCAACCGATATCACCCTTCCTGCTTCCATACCGCGGGATAATTTCAGGTGATCCTCAGCCGCTTCAAATATATAGGCAAAATCGACATGCATCATTCCATTGAATTTTTGAAAAAATAAGTCGATCACATCATTTACCCGGAGGCGTTCAGCCATCTGATGTCCGATTTCCGCCGCTTTTTGCAAATTTTCATTGATCTTTTCACTAGAATAATAAAGTTTAAAAACAATCGACAAACTTACAAACGGAATACCGACAAAAAGAATAGCTGAAGAACCTACTTGGTTATAGAGAATAAACAAAATAAAACCAATCGGGAAAGTAATCAATGTTGTGATTGTCTCAACAAAAAGACTTTTCCCAAAAAAGGATTCTTTCCTATTAAACACATAATATAAATGAATCGTAAAAATGATTTGATTGATGAAATAGTACAGAAATGCATATAGAGCCACGTGCCAAAAAGAATAATTGTTAGATGTCACCTTAGGTTGGGTCTGGCCGCCCAGCCAAAAATAAATCATGCCGCTAAAGAAAGAAACCAAAAAGAACATATTTGAATTCAGCAGCAGCCGGTACATCTGCCCCTTGTAAAGAACTCCCAGTCTAAACAAAAGAACAAGAACCGCTATTTGGGCCATGACGATTTCTGCAAATAAACCAAATTCCAAAAAGACGGCAAGTGCAACCCATTGAAGTAAAAAGATAAACATATCATTGATGACAATCGGCATCGAAGCAACAAGACAAGTTAATAGCAAAAATGCGAAAGCATCGAGCCAGCGTCCTGAAAGATGCGGTGGATATGATTGAAAAGCGTACCACATTCCGAAAGGAACAATTAGAATCCAGATCAGGAAAATAATCATTTTTACATGTGATTTTACCTCCATCATATCCACCTCCCATCAAAACTTTTAATTCAAGATAAAGTTATTTTAGCAAATACCAGAATAATTGTCACAAAGAAACTGTTATATTTTTCAAATATTTTATTAAAATTGGTTTTACCTGTGAAATAAAATAAAGGGAACCGGTTATAACCATCATACTATTTTCTTTTAGGGTTGGAATCTCTTCCAAAAGATAGGTCTGCCAATTACTTGCTGCACATTTGTTTTCTGATTTACTTTGTGCAAGTAGTTCTTCTGCCGTTGCTGCCCTTGGATAGTCGAAGCTGACAAATGTTATTTGATCTGCAATACCATCAAGTTTGGCAATCATTTTGGAATAGCTTTTATCTCGTAATGCAGCAAAGACAATATGAATATGTCGGTCAGCGTAACGTTTTGATAATTCTTGAACAAGTGCTGTGACGCCTTCATCATTATGAGCCCCATCTATGATCACCAACGGATTTTCTGATAATATTTCGAATCTCCCGGGCCAATATCCTTGCTGTAAACCGATGCGGATTGATTCTTTAGTGATGGTGAGACCTTGCCGATCTAAATATAACGATGCGGCGACAGCCAATGAAGCATTTTCTGTTTGATGCCGGCCCATCAGGCTAATTTCGAGCTTCTTAAAATGGTGTTCGCCAACTTTCAACGTAAATGCTTCGCCTTTCATAAGGGATTCATGTTCTGTAATGAAAAACTCATGGTCTAGTCGGAAAATGGGCGCATTTCTTTTTTCTGCCTGTTCTTCGATTACTTTTAATGCTCCAGGATGTTTGACAGCGGTAAAAATTGGTGTCCGCTCTTTAATGATTCCCGCTTTTTCATAGGCAATTTCTTCGTAGGTACACCCGAGAATGTTCGTATGATCAAGACCAATATTTGTAATGATCGAAGCTAATGGTTTTACCACATTTGTTGAGTCAAAACGGCCTCCTAAACCAACCTCATAAAGAACGATGTCTACATTTATCATCTCGGCAAAATAGTAGAACGCCATTGCCGTAATGACTTCAAATTCGGTCGGTCCGCCAAGCTCCGTTTTCTCCAACTCCTCTGCCAGCGGAACAATGACATTCGTCAGCTCCAAAATCTCCCTGTCGCTGATAGGCTTTCCATTTATGCTGATTCGTTCGTTAAACTGTTCAATATATGGGGAAGTAAAGGTCCCGACAGTGTAACCCGCTGTTTGAAGAATGGAACGCAGAAAGGTAACAGTCGAACCCTTTCCATTCGTGCCGCCAATATGGATGGCTTTCACTTTTATTTCCGGATGGCCTAGCTTATCCATCATCCACTCCATCCGTTTTAACCCTGGTTTAATGCCCAGTCTTAATCTTCCATGGATCCAGTCGAGGGCTTCTTGATAAGTAGTAAACATATAGACACCCCAATAGTTTCTGTTGTAAGAAAAGTGCAAGCGCCTTGGTCAGCCCCGACAGGGAAATGTTCTTCTGCAACTAAAAGTCCGCCTTTCGACTTTTAGTGCATCTTGTATTTGACCTAGAGGGGCTAGACAAAGGAAGACGAACCCGGCTAGCGGATTCGCCTCTTCTTATTATATACCTTTCAATTCTTTTAAACGAGTTTCAACCACTGCTCTTTTTTCCAGATAATCTTGTTCCTTTGCCCGTTCCTCACGAATGACATGTTCAGGTGCTTTTTTGATAAAGCCTTCATTGCTTAGTTTCTTTTGAACACGTTCCACTTCTTTATGAAGGCGTTCGTATTCTTTTTGAAGTCGGGCAATTTCTTCCTCTATATTAATCAGCCCTTCAATCGGCAGGATGATTTCCACACCTGTTACTACAGCTGTCATCGCTTTTTCCGGTGCTTCAATAAGGATACCGATTTGTAATTCCTCCGGATTACAGAAACGTTCGATATAGGCACGATTTTTCTCGATCACTTTAACAATCGTTTCATCTTTCGCTTTTACGAGCATTTTGATTTTCTTGCTTAATGGCGTATTGACTTCTGCGCGAATATTTCGTACTGAGCGGATGATTTCCATAAGCAGCTTCATTTCCTGGGCTGCTTCTTCGTCGGATAATTCGGGCTTTACTTTAGGCCATTTGGCGATGGTAATCGATTCTCCTTCATGAGGGAGGTTTTGCCAAATTTCTTCAGTGATAAATGGCATGAACGGATGTAAGAGTCGCATTGTTTGATCAAGGACATAAGCAAGAACAGAACGGGTCGTTCTCTTCGCCGCCTCCTCTTCACCATATAGCGGCAGTTTCGCCATTTCGATATACCAGTCACAGAAGTCATCCCAGATAAAGTTATACAGGGTACGGCCGACTTCACCAAATTCATAACGTTCGGAAAGCTTTGTCACATGGTCAATAGTTTCATTCAAGCGTGTTAAAATCCATTTGTCTGCCACGGATTTTTCGCCGCTGAAATCAATTTCTTCATACGTCAAGCCATTCATGTTCATCAAGGCAAACCGGGAAGCATTCCAAATTTTGTTAGCAAAATTCCATGTTGCTTCGACCTTTTCCGTACTGAAACGCAAATCCTGACCTGGAGAGGTCCCTGTTGATAAGAAATAACGTAAGGAGTCGGCGCCATATTGGTCGATGACATCCATTGGGTCAACCCCGTTGCCTAATGATTTGCTCATTTTGCGTCCTTGTTCATCACGGACAAGTCCGTGAATTAAGACATCTTTAAATGGACGCTCGCCGGTAAATTCAATCGATTGGAAGATCATTCGCGATACCCAGAAGAAGATAATATCGTAGCCTGTAACTAAAACATCTGTCGGGAAATAACGCTTGTAATCTGCCGCTTCCCTATCAGGCCAGCCCATTGTTGAGAACGGCCAAAGCGCTGAGCTGAACCATGTATCCAATACATCTTGATCCTGCTCCCAATTTTCAATATCTGCAGGCGGCTCATGATCCACATAGATTTCACCAGTTTCTTTATGATACCAGGCAGGAATCCGGTGTCCCCACCAAAGCTGACGAGAAATACACCAATCACGGATATTTTCCATCCAGTGCAAATACGTCTTTTCGAACCGATCTGGTACAAAGTTTACTTTATTTTCTTTGCTTTGAAGTTTGATTGCTTCCTCCGCAAGAGGCTTCATTTTGACAAACCATTGAGTGGAAAGATATGGTTCTACAACTGCGCCGCTACGTTCGGAGTGACCGACAGAATGGAGATGGTCTTCAATTTTAAACAGTACCCCTTGTTCCTGTAGGTCTTTAACTATTTGCTTACGGCACTCGAAGCGATCCAGCCCCTGATATTTCCCCGCCTTCTCATTCATCGTACCATCTTCATTCATCACGAGAATGCGTTCCAAGTTATGACGATTACCGACTTCAAAATCGTTCGGGTCGTGGGCAGGTGTGATTTTTACGGCACCAGAGCCAAATTCCATGTCAACATAATCATCCGCAATAATCGGAATTTCACGGCCGACAATTGGCAGGACCACAGTTTTGCCTATTAAATGTTTATAGCGCTCATCTTCAGGGTGAACCGCAACTGCTGTATCGCCAAGCATCGTTTCCGGCCGGGTTGTCGCGATTTCAATATAGCCCGATCCGTCCGAAAGCGGGTATTTCAAATGATAAAACGCCCCTTGAACATCCTTATAAATAACTTCTATATCCGATAAAGCTGTTTTCGTTGAAGGATCCCAGTTGATAATGTATTCGCCCCGGTAGATCAGACCTTTTTTATAAAGAGTAACAAATACTTCTCGGACAGCTTTAGATAAACCTTCATCAAGAGTGAACCGCTCGCGGGAGTAATCCAACCCGAGTCCCAATTTCGCCCACTGCTGGCGGATATGTGATGCATATTCTTCTTTCCACTTCCATGTTTCCTCAACAAACTTTTCTCTGCCCAAATCGTACCGGTTTTTGCCCTCACTGCGAAGCTTTGCTTCTACCTTTGCCTGAGTGGCAATCCCCGCATGGTCCATTCCCGGTAACCAGAGAACATCATACCCTTGCATCCGTTTCATCCGAGTAATAATATCCTGAAGGGTTGTATCCCAAGCATGGCCCAAATGCAGCTTTCCGGTTACATTTGGCGGCGGAATAACGATGGTGTATGGCTGTTTTCCTTGATCATCCTTCGCTTCAAAAAACTTTCCCTTTAACCACCAATCATAACGACCTTTTTCAATCTTTTGCGGATCATATTTGGTGGGCATTGTGATTTCCTTTTGTTCCAATTCATTAGCCTCCCTGATCAATTTGTCAAAATAAAAAACTCCATTCGTCATAAAAGGACGAATGGAGTGCTTCGCGGTACCACCTTTTTTCCAATCAAATATCTGATTGGCACTTCATCACATAACGGTTTTTTCTCCGTCTTCTGCTACTTCGATTGCGAAAATCTCGTTCACAGAAGAAGCTCGTGGGCGACCTTCTGATGCTCCTGTTAGGAAATCTTCCAGCAAAATGATTTCCCTCTCTTGAAACAAGGGCTGCATCATACTCTTCCCAGTCTCTGCTTTTCATTTTTAATTACATTGATATACTACCGAAAAAAGGGGATTGACGTCAATCAGGATGGCCAATTTTTTTATAATTTATACTCTATATAATTTTTAAGGGAACTTCCTCGTCTTTCAGAATATACATATAGAAAACTTGCTAAGATAGGTTGTTTATAATAGATCAACTTAGTAAAGGGGAGGTTTTCAGTGAGGGGAAGCTTCAAACGCTACAAATACCATCCCTGGGTTAGAGGTTTTAAGCAATTTTACGGCCGCTTTATGATCCCGCTTATCATTTTTCAAGGGATACGGACCATTTTATTGCCGACTGTTTTTGATGTTTTTTTGCTGGCACTTCTTGTGACTCTTGCATTGTCGATTTTTTTAGATATTATTTAGGAGCCCATATTGCAGTTTTGATTACTACTGCTATTGGGCTCCTTCTTTTGGTTGCTGCTGCTGTCGATCAATTTCTGACATCCGCATCACAACATATTCAGTATTTTTTAAATGCCAATAGCACTGCTGCAATCTCCGGACAAATTTCAGTTCATTTTTTGAGTGTTTCTTCCGGTAATATTTCTCCACTCCTTGAATCATTGGGATTGGGTAGGAAAGGTAGCTGTAAAATAATAATTTCTCGTCTGTCTTAAATGGGAAATATTTAAAATAATGGTGTACCCAATCAATTGCATCATCATTCCGTTTTGGATTGGTGTTTAAAGACCGTGACAAGTATGGCAGTAAATCATGAATGGGCGATCCGTAGCGGGCATTTTCGAAATTGATAAAATACCCGTATCCCCTGTCATCATATAAAAAATGCTCAGATGACAGCTTTCCGTGGTTAATCACCATCCGTGCCTTGTCTGTTTCTTTTGTATTCTCGTACCATTCTTCAAATTTTGCCTTTGAAAACTTAATTGCCTGTCTTGTTTCATTGTAATATAAGCAATATAATAATTCGAATGGTGACATATATGTTTTCTTTTCACATTCATCTATAAATCCTTCTAAAAATTCTTGATGTTTGTCATACTGCTGGATCGTTTTTTCATAATGTTCCAGCCGTTCCTCCTTGTTAACTGTAATTTCTTTGGTGGATAGGGTATGAAGTCTCGCCAACTCACGAAACAGTTGAAGATTTTTCTGCTCCCGTTCCTCGTTAACATTATTATTAAGCCATGGCATTAAGTAATAAAGATCGTTCCCATACAAAACGGCATATCTGCCATCCATCGTCGGATAGATTGGAACAATGCGATTATATCCGCTTTGATACAAAAGATGTACATGACGGACGAAATCCGTTCCGATAGAGGGTGCAATTTTTTTCAAGGCAAATGTTCCCTTGTTGGAATAGATTTTTTGTATATTTCCGATATTTTCCACAAAAAAAGGTTCGATTTGATAATCTTTTAATATTGGGGCAACGGCAGCTATCTGATTTAGCTCATTCATTTTTTCAACCCTCTTTTTTAGAAAACTCGCCGACTGGTAAGCCCAATAGGGCGTGCTCATGAGGCGTAGTTGCACTTATTCCTAATTTGGAAAGTAATTTTTCCTATCAGCCGAGAAAAGAAGCTGAGCAGGCCGCATGGAACCCGCTCATTTGTGTGACTATTTTTTTGCTAAAGCCGCTGGAATATATAATACTTGGCCTTCATAGACATCCTGATTAATATCCAGATTATTGACACGGAGCAGATGATGAGTTGTTACATCATAACGCTCAGCAAGACTTTCCACCGTGTCACCTTTTTGTACAATACACATTTTTAGTTTCGTTTGCGCCTGGCCCTCGTCCTTGCGGGCAAAAAATTCTGTTAAGGTCATGCTCTTTTTCTTGCCGAACAGTTTCTTCTTCAGCTTCAACCCTTCTTCCGGGGAAGAAGATGAACTTTCTTCTACGATGATATGATCTTCTTCTACATGAACATCCTCATGTATATCTGTTACGACAATTTCCTCTTCTTCAACTTTCACTTCTACATGTTTTTCTTCACTCCGGGCCTTCTGATCATTCCATGAGAAACTAGGAGCATCTTCCTCTTCTTTCTCCGTGGGCTGATAACTGAAGTTTGGATATTTCGGAAATACCGGGAGCTCATCCTCCTGCTGTTTCCTTGCTTCCGTTGTAAATAAAAAGTTGTCTTCATTTTGACTTTGGATGGCAGGTTGTTCTACGTGAATTTCCTCAAGCTCCTCTTCCTCGTCCGCACGGTAAACTGCTTCTAATTGTACATCTTCCTTTTCCTGCGCGGGTTCTGCACCATATAAACCACTGATCGTCAGTTCAGCCGAAAGCTTCAAACAACTGCGCTCTGGAAAAGAATAATCGAATGATTCCACAAGAACATCAATATCGTATATGCTTTGAATCCGATTAGTTGGAATGGTTATATCAACTGGAAATCGGTGGGAAAACTCACAATTTCCTTCCTCAAGCTCCGCTACTCTCTCGACGAATTTCTGCGAGGCATTGCTGTCCTCCCCGCTTTCATTGCTGACATTGATACGTTTATATTCACCGGATAATTCCAGCGAACCGCGTATTGTTACGTACTGATCACTTTCCTGGATCGTGATGTCAGGGTCTAGGGAAATGGATACAAGCTCTTCGACTTCCTGTCCTTTTCTAAACCATAACGTCTCTTCCAAGGAAAATCGCAGACACGATTGATTCTCTTGGGACAAAGCGACTCCTCCTTTCGTTTCCTTTACGCAAAAATCACTATGTCACTTACACTCTATGAAGCAATTTCTTTATTTATGATTAAAAAACATCCCCGGTGAATTTCAAAAGGCAATTTTCTGCAGCAAAAAAAGCACCCCGAAAATAAAAAGGTGCTTTTAGGAAGTTTCAATAGGGTTACCATCTTTCGGCAATATTTGAACCATTTCATGAATTTTTAACACCATATGGTCAAGATCTGTTAATGAAACCTTCTTCGTATTAGAAAATAGAACAATTGACGTCTTGTCATTAAAATAGGAGTGTGTCGTATAATAGCCCGGCAATACGCCATTGCTCCAGGCCCTTTGTCCATCGTAATATAATCCGAGTCCATATTTTGAAAAAGGTCCGTGTGTAAGCATTTGCTTAAGGCTATTCTCAGAAACAAGCTCCCCGCTCATTAAGGCATGGTCAAATAATGATAAATCATAAGGTGTTGTATAAATATCTCCACAGGAGTATAAGGCATAAACGTTAAAAGTTTGAGTCTCTTTCATCTGGTTATCTTTCATTACATAACCTGTGGCAGTGTACGGCGCAGGGTGCTCGGGTGTCATGAATCCCGTATTATTCATATGAACCTTGTCCAAGATATTTTGCTGAATAAATTGATGAAGCGGCTCCCTGCTTACTTTTTCCACAATATAGCCTAATACCATATAATTTGAATCTCGATAGTCCCATTTCGTTCCAGGTTGGAATTTCACCGGAAATTTGGCGATCTCCCGTACCAGCTTTAATGGAGTGGTGTCACCTTTATGCCAATTAAGGCCTTGAATCCCGGAAGTATGCGACATTAAGTTATATATCTTTATACGGCTACCGTTTGGAAAGCCTGCTATATATTTTGAAACTGGGTCTTGAATGCTTAATTTTTGCTGTTCTTGCAGCATCATCAAGCTGGTTGCCGTAAATAGTTTTGAAATCGAGCCAATCGGAAATGTCGTGGTAGGAGTATTCATCAATTCTTTTTCAATATTGGCATACCCAATACCTTGACGATACAAAATCTGGTTGTCTTGCATAACTGAAATACTGCCGCTGAAATCTTTGTATGAACGTAAATAATCTCTTATATTGAGCTGCAGTGTTTCAGACTTGTTTGGAATATAAGGCTTTCTCTTCTTAACCGGCTCTTGGGCTATTTTTTCCTCTTTTTTTGGTTTTGACGATTGATGTGCTTTATGAAAAAAGGGCAGATTACAGCCAGTTAGGCTGAAAATAACGGCTACTGCCATTATAAGAATCCCCAGTTTCTTATACTTCACATAAACACCCCTTCAAAATAATAGAATTACGGCACTAATTATAGCATGCAGACGTTACAAAAATAAAAATAATTTAATGAATAAATGATGAAAAAACACTCACAGTTTCCCATGAGTGTTTTACTATTTATTTCAATTTTGCAAAAGCATTCTCTGCCGCCTGAATCGTCTTTTCAATATCTTCATCTGTATGTTCTGTTGATAAGAATAAGCCTTCAAATTGTGATGGCGGCAAGAATATGCCTTGATTGGCCATTTCCCGGTAATAGGCGGAAAAGAACTCTAAATTCGATTGTTTTGCCTTTTCATAATTAATCACATCTTCATTGGTAAAGAAGAAGCCAATCATAGACCCTGCCCGGTTGAAAGTAATTGGAATATCATATTTTTCGGCAGCTGCTTTAAAGCCTTTTTCTAGCATGTCGCCTTTTCGGATGAATTCCTTGTAATGCTCTGGTGTTAATTGGCTTAATGTTTCATAGCCTGCCGTCATGGCCAGCGGGTTGCCGGATAATGTTCCAGCTTGATAGATAGGCCCGCTCGGTGCGATTTGCTTCATAATTTCCGCTTTGCCTCCATAAGCCCCGACTGGAAGTCCGCCGCCAATGACTTTGCCAAGGCAAGTTAAATCCGGTGTAATATGAAAATAACCTTGTGCACAGTTATAACCGACTCGGAACCCTGTCATGACTTCATCGAAAATTAATAAGGCACCATATTGGGTGGTAATTTCGCGCAAGCCTTCCAAGAAACCAGGCTTTGGAGGCACAACCCCCATATTGCCGGCGACCGGTTCGACAATGATACCGGCGATGTCGTCGCCAAATTGTTCAAAGGCATATTTTACCCCTTCAAGATCATTATATTGGACCGTCACCGTATTTTTCGCAATGCCTTCCGGTACTCCCGGGCTGTCGGGAAGACCAAGGGTCGCAACACCGGAGCCAGCTTTAATCAATAGGGAATCACCGTGTCCATGGTAACAGCCTTCGAATTTTAAAATCTTGCTGCGACCAGTATAGCCTCTTGCTAGCCTTAAAACGCTCATGGTTGCCTCTGTTCCAGAGTTAACCATTCTGACAATTTCAATTGACGGGACACGCTCTTGAACAAGCTTTGCCAGCTTGTTTTCAAGCAATGTCGGAGAGCCGAAGCTTGTTCCCATTTCCGCTTGTTTCTTTAGTGCCTCTACAACACGGTCATTGGAATGCCCCAAAATAAGCGGACCCCATGACAAGACATAGTCAATGTATTCATTGCCATCAATATCATAGATTTTCGATCCTTTCCCCCGCTCCATAAAAATTGGATTCATATCTACCGATTTGAAGGCACGGACCGGGCTATTGACGCCGCCGGGCATTAGTGTTTGGGCTTCTTTAAATGCTTCAATTGATTTAGTGTATGAACGCACCCTAGTTCCCTCTTTTCGAATTGGTTTATTGGTTTTCATTCAGCCAACGTATCGCATCTTTGGCATGATAGGTAATGATAAGATCCGCTCCGGCGCGCTTCATGCCGGTTAACAATTCCAAAACAGTCTGTTTCTCATCAATCCAGCCGTTTTGTGCCGCAGCTTTAATCATCGAATATTCACCGCTGACATTATAGACGACAACAGGTACATTAAAGTTATTTTTTATATCACGGACAATATCAAGGTATGGCATGCCAGGTTTTACGATGAGAAAGTCTGCGCCTTCAGCAACGTCAGATTCTGCTTCTCGGAATGCCTCCAAACGATTGGCCGGGTCCATTTGATAGGTTTTGCGATCGCCAAATTTCGGTGCGCCCTCTGCTGCTTCGCGAAATGGTCCGTAGAATGCAGAAGCATATTTAACAGCATAGGACATAATAGGTACATCTAAGAACCCAGCTTTATCCAACCCGGCACGAATCGCGGCCACAAACCCGTCCATCATGTTGGATGGGGCAATAATATCCGCTCCTGCTTCTGCCTGGCTTACCGCCGTTTGAACAAGCAGATCAAGCGATTCATCATTTAGAATTTTTTCACCGCTGATAACCCCGCAATGGCCGTGACTCGTATATTCACATAGACAAGTATCTGCTACAACAATGATTTCCGGAAATTTTTCTTTAATAAAGCGGGTAGCTTCCTGCACAATACCATGATGATGATAAGCTTGTGTGCCGCATTCATCCTTTTCTGCCGGTATACCGAATAACAATACGGATTTAATTCCGTGTGCCACGATCTCTTCCATTTCTGCTTGAAGATGATCCATCGAGACTTGGAACACTCCTAGCATGGATGGTACCTCATTGCGGATATTTTCTCCCTCATAAATAAACAGCGGGTAAATAAAATCTTCCGCTCGTAAATGGTTTTCTCTTACAAGTGCCCGCATATTGGCACTTGAACGCAGACGGCGGTGGCGTTTAAATTGCAAATCCATTGTAATCCCCCCATTTTTGATAAAAAAGTTTCGGTTACTCTGGAAAATAGATATTTTCTCGCGGATAACCTCGTTTTCATCTCGAATCACTTATGTTTCTCCAAATAATCAGCCATGCTCTTCATCATTCCCGCGACAGTATACTCTTTAGGATATACGTGAACCGGCAAATCATATTCCAGCAATCTCTGCATCGTTACCGGACCAATACAGCCGATTATACAGTCCGCCAGCTGATCCCTTAGCTCATACTCCTTTACTACTTCCATAAAATGGTCAACTGTAGAGGAACTTGTAAACAGCAGAATATCGAGCTGACGTCCTTGCAGGACATTGGCAAGTTTTTTCCGGCTTTCATCAGGCAGATAGTTTTCATAAATAATTGCTTCATCCACCACGGCACCTGTTTCAGTCAATTCTTGCTTAATACAATCCCTGGCCAGATTTCCTTTTGGGAGGAGGACTCGTTCCCCGCGATGAATATAAGCCGAAAATTCCTTGGTAAACACTTCTGCCACGAAAGCGGAAGGGACAAAATCAACTTCAAGTCCTCTTTTTCTTAACGCTTCTTCCGTCTTGCTGCCAATCGCTGCGATTTTTGGTACCTTCATTTCTTTTTTTACAAAAGAAAAAAAGATCTCAACAGCTGTCCCGCTTGTAAAAATAACCCAGTCATAGATATCGAGCATCGGAAAATGCACGCCATCGCGGATGGGCCGAAACGCAATAAGCGGTATTTCGACTGGTATTCCCCCATATTTTTCAACTAACAAGGAAAAAGATTTCGCCTGCTTTTCCCCTCGGGGAACAAGTACTTTTTTATACTGAAACGGAAAGGAATCTAGCATTGTCCCTCAAGCTCCCGGATCACGCGTTCGATCATTTGCTTTGCTCCCCGTTCAATTAACAGGTTGGCCGCCATGATGCCAAGTTCTTCGGGATTTTGTCCTCTAAGCTCTTCCTTGTAAACCTCCTGTCCTTCAGGAGTTGCCACTAGCACATTTAACACGATTTCATCGTTATCTTCCACACGAGCAAAGCCGGCAATTGGCACTTGGCAGCTGCCCTCCATTTTGGCAAGAAACGCACGTTCTGCCAGAACCGCACGTTCTGTTTTCTTGCAAGTGAGTTTTTCTAACAAGTCGAGAAGTTCTTGATCGTCTTCACGACATTCAATTGATAGTGCTCCTTGCCCGACTGCGGGAATACAGGTATCAACATCCAAAAACTCCGTCACAACCTCTCGGGTCCATCCTAAACGAGCAAGACCGGCTGCCGCTAGAATAATCGCGTCATATTCACCAGTCTCTAATTTCGCCAGTCTTGTATCGACATTGCCGCGGATCCATTTAATTTCTAAATCCGGGCGTTGGATGAGGAGCTGAGCGCTACGGCGAAGACTGCTTGTGCCGATGATCGCGCCTGGTGTTAAATCAGCCAGCTTTACACCCCCGCGGGAAATAAGCGCGTCACGATGATCTTCCCGGACCGGGATACAGCCAATGGTAAGTCCTTTCGGCAATACTGCCGGCATATCTTTCATACTATGTACGGCCATATCAATCTCTTTATTTAGCATAGCCTGTTCGATTTCTTTCACGAATAACCCTTTGCCGCCGACCTTTGCCAGAGTCACATCTAAAACTTGATCGCCTTTCGTGACGATTTCCTTTATTTCAAACTTAAAACGGGGATCCAATTTTTCAAGCTGATCAATGACCCAATTAGTTTGTGTTAACGCCAGCTTGCTGCGTCTGGAACCTACAATAATCTTTCGCATGATGCGCCTCCTAGGAATACCATAAGTGAAAGGATGATAATCTTCCAAATAAGAAGAAGTTAATTAAAACAATTAAAAACGAAGCAACATTCCATAATGCCAGTTTCTTTCCATACTGATTTTTAACGGATCGTAAATATAAATAAATGCTGTAGGCTATAAGCAATAAAAAGGACCCTATGATTTTTATATCATACCAGGGCATCCCCGGAAGTTTCAAAAACGCCCACTGCAACCCTAGTATCAAACCTAATAACAGCATCGGTACACCGATAATCGCAAATAGGTAAGACAATCGCTCCAGTTTTTCCAAATCTGCAATTCGAATCAGCCGTTTGCCCCATTGTTTTCTTTTCAGTAAATTATATTGAATCAAATATAACAGCGAAAACACAAACGATAATGAAAAGGCACCGTAAGAAAGTATCGCCATTGTAATATGAATAAGCAATAATTCCGAGACAAGCTGCTTAGCCATTACATGGGAATGATATTGCATCGGAGCAAAGGTGTGAATCGCCATTACCGTAAAGCCAAGAATATTGGTGAAAAAGACGATAAAATCAACCCGCAATAAATAATTAATCCCAATGGATAATGTGATTAATACCCATGCATAAAAATAGAGTCCCTCGAAAATTGTTAGTACAGGGAATCTGCCCGTTTTCACCATATAGAGAATCAGGAAAGCCGTTTGTGAAATCCATACAAATGCAAGTAACCAGAAGGCAATCTGGTTTGCCTTCCGGTTATGGTGAATAAAGTCGAAAAAATATAACAGCACACTGGAGGCATACAAAACAACCGTTAATTCGTGAAGTCTTGTAAAAAAAAGACTAGACATCAGATTAGGCTCCTAGACTTGAAAGGAAGCCCGCATGTCCGGAACTGGCTGTGTATTCTTCTCGGCAGTTGATACCTGCTGTTCCTTGTCAGGCTCTTCAAGATTAAATATTTTCTTAAATAAAGCCATCGCTTCATCGGCATTGGGCCTCGCAGCCAATTCTTTCGCTTGTAAAATCGGATCTTTTAACAGCTGATTAACAATGCTCTTCGTATGTTTATTTAATACTTTTCTATCATGTTCCGAAAGATTAGGAAGCTTGCGGACGAGACTTGCCATTGTCTCTGCCTGGATCGCGAGCGCCTTCTCCCTGAGAGCGGAAATAACAGGAACCACGCCAAGCATTCCGATCCATTGTTTGAATTCAATGATTTCTTGTTCAATCATCAGCATGATTGTTTCAGCGCACTTTTGACGTTCCTTTAAATTTGCCTCGACAATTCCTTCAAGATCGTCAATATCATACAAAAACACATTTTCAAGCTCGGCGATTCTGGGGTCAAGGTCACGCGGAACGGCGATGTCAACTAAGAATAACGGCTTTCCTTTCCGCATTTTCTCTACTTTTGCAATCATGTCTTTTGGAATTACTATGTCCTTTGCACCTGTTGAGCTGATAAGAATATCAGCATCAATCAATGATTGCTCAAGCTCCTCTATTGATTTTGCCTCTCCATTAAAACGCTGGGCAAGTATTTGTGCTTTTTCAAATGTCCGGTTAATGACTGTTACTTTTTTCACGCCATTGCCATGTAAATTCTGTGCAGCCAGTTCTCCCATTTTTCCGGCCCCAAAAATTAACACATGTTTATTAGCTAAGGAGCCAAAAATTTTCTTCGCCAATTCCACAGCTGCATAACTGACAGATACAGCATTTGCGCCAATCTCCGTTTCTGCATGGGCCCGTTTTGCCAGCGTAATCGCTTGCTTAAACAAATGATTAAAGATGGATCCGGTTGTTTTCTGTTCTTGGGCCAGCATAAAACTTGTCCGCACCTGGCCAAGTATTTGCGTTTCCCCCAAAACCATGGAATTAAGCCCGCATGTGACAGTAAATAAATGTTCTATTGCACCATCATCTTCAAAAATAGATAAATACGGAGAAAAGTCCTCCTGCTCCAGCTTAAACCATTCGGCAAGAAATTGTTTTATATAATAGCGACCTGTATGCAATTGATCTACGACCGCGTAAATTTCCGTACGATTACATGTAGATAAGATGACATTTTCCAAGATGCTTTTCTTAGCTGCCAATGTTTTAATGGCACAATCAAGTTCCGTCTCATTAAATGTCAGCCGCTCACGGATTTCTACAGGGGCAGTTTTATAGTTAAGACCGACCATTAAAATATGCATGATTAAAAAGACACCCCCCATACATAACTAGTACAATTATATCACGAAATTTTGTGCTAACAGCCGAAAATTGTGAACATAAAATGAAACTATATGCTATCATAAAAAAATAATTCTTTATTGTCCCATAAAGTACAGTATCAAAAAAATGGAATAGATTCAAGAGAACCTTACTGGAAGGTGTTATTCATGAAAAACCAACGTATTTTCCCCGGAATCATTCTAATCGGATTTGGATCCTACATTTTCTTACAGCAATCGGGAATCATCATTTTTCAGTCATTTTTCACCTGGCCTACGTTGCTGATCATTGTTGGACTGGCTTTTCTAGGTCAAGCTTATATGGCAGGCGATTATGAAGCCATCCTGCCGGGGGTCATCATGTCAGGATTTGGCGTCCATTTTCTTGTTGTCGGTCATATAGCGATCTGGCCTAAAAATACGATTGGGATGTTAATTTTCATCATTTCCATCGGATTTTTTCTTCGTTCTCAAAAAACGAAGAAAGGAATATCCCAAGCATTCTTGTTTCTTATTTTAGCAGTGCTTTTGCTGTTTTATGAAAAATTTTACAGATACTTTGGATTTTTAAAACTTGGAGTGACACAAATCTTCCAATATTGGCCTGCGCTCTTCATTTTAATTGGTATTTATTTTCTCTTAAAAAAGAAAAAATAACCGCCTGGAAGCGAGGGTCCAGGCGGCTCGTTATTTCCCTATAAAATGTTCCAGTATGGCCCATGCTTTGTCTTTCCCCTCACCTGTTTCCGATGAAAAAATGATCATTTGGTCATTTGGGTCCAGTTCCAGCGTTTCTTTCACCACTTTTAAATGTTTCTGCCATTTACCTTTTGGAATTTTGTCCGCTTTTGTTGCTACCACCAAACAAGGAATTTCATAATGTTTTAGAAAATCATACATCATACAATCGTCCTTTGACGGCGGATGTCTTAAGTCAACAATCAGCACACATGCCCGCAATTGCTTTCGGGTTGTAAAATAGGTTTCAATCATTTTTCCCCAGGAAGCACGCTCTGATTTGGAAACTTTCGCATAACCATAACCGGGAACATCGACAAAATAAAGCATTTCGTTAATTAGGAAAAAGTTCAATGTTTGGGTTTTTCCTGGTTTAGAGGAAATTCTCGCCAGACCCTTTCTGTTAAGCATCTTATTAATAAATGAAGATTTCCCGACATTGGAACGGCCTGCCAGAGCAAATTCTGGCAGGTCCGTTTCCGGATATTGTTCCGGTCTTACCGCACTTATTACAATCTCAGAGCTTATTACTTTCATCTAGCTCCCCCCTCTAATAGTGCATGCTTTAAGACTTCGTCCACATGGGATACTGGTACAAATTCCAATTCATTGCGGACACTTTCCGGAATGTCATCAATATCCTTTTCATTTTCCTTTGGCAGAATCACTTTGGTCAGTCCGGCACGATGGGCGCTTAATGTTTTTTCCTTTAAGCCGCCAATTGGCAGGACACGACCGCGGAGAGTGATTTCTCCTGTCATCCCGACTTCACGTCGGATCGGTTTACCAGTCAGAGCTGAAACAAGAGCAGTGGCAATGGTAATTCCAGCAGATGGGCCGTCCTTTGGAACTGCTCCTTCAGGCACATGGATATGGATATCATATTTTTCATGAAAGTCTTCTTCAATACCAAGTTCCTTTGTTTTGGAACGGACATAGCTGAAAGCTGCCTGAGCCGATTCCTTCATGACATCGCCAAGCTTTCCTGTCAAAACAAGCTTTCCTTTGCCAGGTGCAATGGATACTTCAATTTGCAGTGTATCACCCCCAACGGTTGTATACGCCAGACCGGTTGCAACACCTACCTGGTCTTCCGCTTCTGCTTGCCCATAATGGAACCGCGGTTTTCCTAAAAATTCTTCGAGATTTTTCTCAGTAACAATAACGCGTTTCTTTTCTCCTGATACGACGATCTTTGCTGTTTTACGGCAAATTGTCGCCATTTGCCGTTCCAGGTTGCGGACTCCTGCTTCCCTTGTATAATAGCGGATGACTTTTAAAATGGCATCGTCTCGGACTTGAAGCGTGCTTTTGGTTAGCCCGTTTTCTTTAATTTGCTTGGGCAGCAAGTGATCTCTGGCGATATGAAGCTTTTCAAGCTCAGTATATCCTGCAATTGTGATCACTTCCATCCGGTCCAAAAGCGGGCCGGGAATGGTTGCAAGATCATTGGCTGTCGCAATAAACATAACTTTTGATAAATCATATGTTTCTTCAATATAGTGGTCACTGAAATTGCTGTTTTGTTCTGGATCCAGCACCTCTAATAAGGCAGCTGATGGATCGCCGCGGAAATCGCTTGACATTTTATCAATTTCATCAAGTAAAAACACCGGATTAATCGTTCCTGCCTTTTTCATTCCTTGAATAATCCGGCCCGGCATCGCTCCGACATAGGTTCTGCGGTGGCCTCGGATTTCTGATTCATCCCGTACACCACCGAGCGAAATCCGAACAAAATGGCGGTTTAGCGAAGTTGCAATAGATCTGGCAAGACTTGTTTTCCCCACCCCCGGTGGTCCGGCAAGGCATAGAATCGGCCCTTTTAGTGAATTTGTCAGCTTTTGGACGGCCAAATATTCCAAGACTCGCTCTTTCACTTTTTCAAGTCCGTAATGCTCTTGGTTTAAAATCTTTTCAGCGCGCTGAATATTAATATCGTCCTTCGTCTTTTTCGACCATGGAAGGGATACAAGCCATTCAATATAATTGCGAATCACAGCACTCTCTGCTGAGCTTGACGGAACCTTTTCATAACGGTCCAATTCTTTCATAGCGGTTTGATAAACATGTTCCGGCATTCCCGCTTCTTCGATTTTCTTCGTTAGCTCGGCAATTTCACCGGTCTTTCCTTCCTTATCACCAAGTTCCTTTTGAATAGCTTTCATTTGCTCGCGCAAATAATATTCCTTTTGCGTCTTTTCCATTGAGCGCTTAACCCGCTGGCCAATTTTTTTCTCGAGATTAAGCACTTCTTTCTCATTATGAATAATACTGATAACCCGATCCATTCTTTGCTTTATGTCAATGGTTTCAAGGATTTCCTGTTTATCCTTCAGCTTAATCGGCAAATGGGAGGCGATAATATCTGCCATTCTCCCAGGTTCCTCAATATCCGTAACAGTTGCAAATGTTTCCGCCGAGATTTTTTTTGATAGCTTTATGTATTGTTCAAAATAATCCAGCATTGTCCGCATCAATGCTTCATCTTCAACGTCTTTTTTCGTGCTGTCCTCATAAATTCTAACGTTGACTGAAAAATATTCTTCCTCTTCTAGGAAGGTCACGATTTCAGCTCTATTTAAACCTTCCACTAATACACGGATGGTTCCATTAGGAAGCTTTAACATTTGCTTAACTTTTGTCAAGGTTCCAACCTTGTATAAATCATCCTTCGCAGGTTCATCAATCGAGACATCCTTTTGCGTCGTGAGAAAGATTAAATGGTCATCTACCATTGCCCTTTCAAGTGCCTCAACAGAACGTTCCCGGCCGACATCCAAATGAAGGACCATTGTCGGATAAACCAGCAAGCCCCTCAGCGGTAGTAGTGGGACGGTCATTTCATTATTTTGGGCCATATTCTGCACCTCCATATGTTAAAACAATACTTTAGTAATAAAATGAATTATCTTTGTTACAAATTCTATCTTATTTAGTTTTAAGTGTCTATTTTATCATCCCCAATCAAGTAAATTTACTTCGCATAAAAAAATAATGGCAAATAAAAACTCCGGTTTGTCTTGGCTTTACAAACCGAAGTTTCTCATTTTAAATAGATTCTTTTTTCGTCAATTCAATGGAAGCAGGCATTGCATTGTTTTTACGAAAGCTGTTCACAAGGGCGATATCGAATACTTCATGGAGGTTCTTGACCGGAATAATCGTAATGCCGTCAATCTCATTCAAAATGGTTTGCATATTTTCTTCCGGAATGATCACCGTTTTGACCCCGGCTTTTTTCGCAGCTTTGACTTTTGGATAAACTCCTCCGATTGGCTTCACGTTCCCGTGAATACTTATTTCTCCTGTCATGGCGACCGTATTGTCAATCGGAATTTTATAAATGGCTGAATAAATTCCTGTTGCCATCGCGATTCCTGCCGATGGGCCATCAATCGGGACACCGCCGGGAAAATTTACATGGATATCATATTCATTCGCCGGTACTCCCATAGATCGTAAAACAGTGATTACATTTTCTATCGAACCGCGAGCCATGCTTTTGCGGCGGATCGATTTCCCTTGTCCGCCAATACTTTCCTCTTCAACAATCCCCGTAATATTGATCGTGCCCTTATCCTTTGCCGGAATTACTGTTACTTCAATTTCCAGAAGAGCACCTGAATTCGGACCGTAAACAGCAAGTCCATTCACAAGTCCTACTTCAGCTTGCGGATGGATTGTTCTTTCCATTCTTGGTGCCATTTGGCTGGAATGAATGACCCACTCAATATCTTCATCCCGGATGTAGTCTCGATCCTCTTGAATGGCAAGCCCTGTGGCAATTTGAATCATATTGACCGTTTCTCGGCCATTTCTGGCGTATGAGGCCAATGTTTTAATCCCGGTTTCATTTATTTGCATTTTCACTTTTTCAGCCGCTTTTTTGGCAACAGTTTCAATCTCTTCCTGAGTTAAGTCGCGAAAGAATACCTCCAGACAACGGGACCGGATCGCCGGTGGAATTTCGCTTGGAGTTCTCGTAGTTGCGCCAATCAGACGAAAATCCGCCGGAAGGCCATTTTTAAAGATATCATGGATATGGGTCGGGATTTGCGTGTTTTCTTCATGATAATAGGCACTTTCTAGAAAAACTTTACGATCTTCCAACACTTTTAGCAGTTTATTCATCTGAATTGGGTGCAATTCACCAATTTCATCAATAAACAATACACCGCCATGGGCATTGGTAACAGCACCCTGTTTCGGTTGCGGGATTCCGGCTTGCCCCATCGCTCCAGCCCCCTGATATATAGGGTCATGTACAGACCCTATCAGCGGGTCGGCAATTCCTCGTTCATCGAAACGTGCAGTTGTTGCATCTAACTCGATAAAAACAGAGTCTCTTTTAAATGGTGATTTTGGGTTCTTTTTCGCTTCCTCCAAAACCAGGCGGGCTGCTGCGGTTTTTCCTACCCCCGGTGGGCCATAAATGATGACATGTTGCGGATTTGGACCGCAAAGAGCAGCTTTTAATGATCTTATTCCATCTTCCTGACCGACAATATCTTCAAAACTTGAAGGACGTACTTTCTCCGATAATGGTTCTGTTAATGAAATCGATCTCATCTTCCTAAGCTGTTCCATTTCTTTCCGGGACTCCCGGTCAATCGATACCCTTTGAGTACGTTGATTCTTTAACAAATTCCAAAAATACAGCCCAATAATAACCCCAAAAAATAACTGTATAAATAAAGCGATCCCCGTCCAACTCATCTTTTTTCCTCCTGCACCAAATTACTCAATTGATATTAGTCAGTATTTCCTTCGGAGTTTGGTAATAAACCATAAATTAGCAAGAAACTGCTAAGGCAGGGAGGAAATTTCTTACTTTTTAAGAAAAGCGATGCTGATGCTGTCGAAGCATTTCTTGTGGAGCTGGACAATTCTCGAAGTCAAAATTTATACTTTCTTTACTTCACACAAAAAAGAACCCGGTCTTATAGCCGGATTCTCCTTTGCTTAGGCTGACTTTTCTTCAGCAACAACCGTACCGTCTTCTAAAACTAATTTCGGTGCAGTGTTTTTCATGACTGTATCTTTAGTAATAATGCACTTCGAAATATCATCACGTGATGGAAGGTCAAACATGACATCCAGCATAATGCCTTCAATAATCGAACGGAGTCCGCGGGCTCCTGTCTTGCGTTCAATTGCTTTTGCAGCGATTTCCTTTAATGCATCCTCTTCAAATTCCAGTTCTACGCCGTCCATTTCAAGCATTTTTTGATATTGCTTAACAAGCGCATTTTTTGGCTTGGTTAGAATTTCAATTAATGCTGCTTCATCTAATTGCTCAAGGCTGGCGATTACTGGAAGACGGCCGATAAATTCCGGAATTAGGCCAAATCGGAGCAAATCTTCAGGCAATACTTTGGAAAGCAATTCTTTGCTGCTGATTTCCTGCTGTTTTGGATCAGCACCAAAACCAATCACTTTTTGACCTAAGCGGCGTTTGATAATCGGCTCAATTCCGTCAAACGCACCGCCGCAAATAAATAAGATATTGGTTGTATCAATTTGAATAAATTCTTGATGTGGATGCTTTCTCCCTCCTTGAGGCGGAACGCTTGCCACTGTGCCTTCAAGAATCTTTAATAATGCCTGCTGTACGCCTTCGCCGGAAACATCTCTTGTTATGGAAGGATTTTCTGATTTACGGGCAATTTTATCAATTTCATCGATATAAATGATACCTTTTTCAGCCTTTTCAACATCATAATCGGCAGCTTGGATTAATTTTAATAAGATATTTTCAACATCTTCACCGACATATCCAGCTTCCGTCAGCGATGTTGCATCGGCAATAGCAAAAGGTACATTCAAAATGCGTGCTAATGTTTGCGCGAGCAATGTTTTACCGCTTCCTGTTGGTCCAATCATACATATATTACTTTTTGACAGTTCCACATCATCAATTTTGCTATTTGAATTAATCCGTTTATAGTGATTATAAACGGCAACTGACAACGCTTTCTTGGCTTGATCCTGTCCAATGACATATTCATCAAGGATTTCACAAATTTCCCTTGGCTTCGGAACATCTTTAAATTCTACTTCTTCTTCTGTTCCGAGCTCTTCTTCGACGATTTCTGTACAAAGTTCAATACATTCATCACATATATATACACCAGGTCCGGCCACTAACTTACGGACTTGGTCTTGAGTTTTGCCGCAAAACGAGCACTTTAATTGGCCTTTTTCATCGTTAAATTTAAACAAACCCTTCACCCCTTGATACAATTCTGTATTTGTAAACTGCAGGTTTGACTAATCAATCACAATGGTATTCATTCATCAATCAATTGTATGTATTTTGCATTGTAACATAATTAGTCAATGGACTGAAACCAAAAAGCTTTGCAAAAGATGCATTTTCAAAGATGTTCGAAATTTCGTCAAAGAAAAGATAAGATATGTACATTTTTCATCTTAGCCATAATTTCCAAAAATAAAATCTTTCTTTTCTTGAAATTATTGTATTCGCCGTTATCGGCAATTTTTCCTGCCTGTTGTTAAAAATGTTCCCTGTATTTATTATAATATGTTACTCAAAATTATGTATTAAAAAGCGCAAGCGCCTTGGTCAGCCCCGACGGGCAAATGTTCTTCGGCACTAAAAGTCTGGTTTTTGGACTTTTAGTTCCGAAGGTTATTTGACCCCGAGGGGCTAGGCACTGGAGCTAGAGTATAAAGGAAGGCACGACTTTAAAATCGTGCCCCTGCTGATTGTTCATTACTTCTTGTTCTCAACAAGAAAGTCAACTGCTTTTCTAAGTTCGAGATCACCTTTGATGCCTTGAACACCGCCAAGTGCGCGCTTAATGGCGTCAGCTGTCATATTGTACATGTTTGCCATTTTCTCAAGTTCAGCATTGATCTCTTCGTCTGTTACTTCTAGATTTTCCACTTTCGCAATCGCTTCTAGTGTTAAGTTCACTTTTACACGTTGTTCTGCTTCTTCTTTCATTTGTTCGCGAAGAGCTTTTTCATCCTGACCTGAGAATTGATAATAAAGATCAAGATTCATACCTTGCATTTGTAGACGCTGCCCAAATTCTTGAATCATCCGGTCAATTTCGTTTTCAATCATGACAGGAGGGATGTCGACCTCAGCATTTTCTGCAGCTTTTTCCACTACAGAATCACGTACATGATGTTCTGCTTCATGCTTTTTGTTTTCTTCTAAACGCGTTTTGATTTTTTCTTTCAAAGCATCTAAAGTTTCCACTTCATCATCGACGTCTTTTGCAAATTCATCATCTAATGCAGGAATTTCTTTTGCTTTGATTTCATGTACAGTTACTTTGAATACGGCCGGTTTTCCTGCCAGATCAGCTGCATGATATTCTTCAGGGAACGTTACTTCTACATCTTTTGATTCACCAGCTTTAACACCAATCAACTGCTCCTCGAACCCAGGAATGAAAGTATTTGATCCCAGTTCTAATGTATAGTTTTCAGCCTTGCCGCCTTCAAAAGCTTCACCATCAACAAAGCCTTCAAAATCGATTACAACAGTATCGCCGTTTTCTGCTGTTCCTTCTTCTTTTACAACTAGTTCGGCATGGCGATTTTGCAATGCTTCAAGTTCTTTGTGCACATCTTCATCCGTTACAGTTGTATCAAATTCTTCGATCTCAAGGCCTTTGTATTCGCCTAATTTCACTTCAGGCTTAACAGTAACAGTAGCCTTGAAGATCAGGTCCTTGCCTTTTTCTAATTGTTCAATGTCGATTTCAGGACGATCAACAGGCTCAATTCCAGTTTCTTCAATTGCATTTCCATATGCTTCAGGAAGAAGAATATCTAATGCATCTTGATAAAGTGATTCAACACCAAAGCGTTTTTCAAATAGTGAGCGAGGCACTTTTCCTTTACGGAAGCCTGGTACGTTAACTTTCTTCACGACCTTTTGGAATGCTGCATCCAGTCCTTTGTTTACCTTGTCAGCACTTACTTCAACAGTAAGGACGCCACGGTTCCCTTCTAATTTTTCCCATTTTGCTGTCATTCGTTTTCCCTCCAACATCTATTCTCATTTCATTCGATACGAATTTAGCGTGGAAAGATGGTCTTGTCCACTACCATTTTCCATTATTTTTAATGTAAAAAATAGAGATTTTTACACAATGCAACCACTACATTATACCATAGGATATTTTTCTTTCAACAGTCCATCTTATATATTAGGATAGGAAATTTTCTCAATTTGCTCAATTTGTTCTTTTGCCAGTTCAAATTCTTTTATTGAAACATGATATTCGGCTGTTATTTTGCCTGGTTCTTGTAAATAACCAAAATACTCCTCGGCCTGTGCATGAAAAGCGGCAGCCCATACTTTCGAGCTGTCTGGTTCAAGGTTAAAAGGATAACTGATAAAAAAAATTCGATCAACCAAACTGATGACATTTTCAACAAGTACTGGATTGCTGTTTCCGAGATGATTTTCTAAACAATCTTTAATTTCTTTCATTTTCGGCTGCAGTCTGACATCCGGCAGCTGGGCAGGTATGACTCTTGCTTCAAGGGAAAATTTCCTGACCGTCAGTTCATGGTCAAACTCCTGTTCTCTTAATAGACTGAGCAAAATGGTTTTGAGAAACGGATGGCCGGTTTCATCTTGTAAATAAGCTTCAATTTCCGGTACATAGGGTCGGATATTTTGATCTGCTATACTAGAAATTAGCAGCATTTGTTCGTTTAGATTATGTATAGAAAACTGATTCAAAAATTTAGGTTTCTCGCACTTTTCATCAACTGCCTCCTGTCTAAGGCTCTCAGCCATCCTTCGGCTAAACTGCAGCAACGTCCGAAAATGTTCATATTTTTCGGGTGGAATTTCTTTCTCTTCTAAAAGCGCCTCAATCGTTGAAACGATTTCCTCGTATTCGTGAAGTTGGATTAGTACAGTTAAGTACAAATCAACCAACTGAAAGTAGTCACCTATTCCTTTTAGAAGCAATTCTTTTGTAAGCACCTTTGCTTTTTTGAAGGAGGAAGCTTCAAAATAGGCAAGCGCTAGCCCGATCAACACGTCTTCGTTTTCAGGATCAAACTCTCTTGCTTCTTCCAACAGCACAATCGCCTCGGTAAAGTTGCGGTTATGAAGGTTTTCCAAGCCTTTGTCTGTTAGGCGTTGTTCAATTCCGGGAAAGAAGACCACATTGTCCCTTCTCTTTACACGGTCCCGCTTTTTCATACAATAACCGTCCTTTGACTGTTCATTAGAGAATCATTAGCATACATTATAGACAAAAAAATCTCACCTTAACAGGTGAGAGTATATTCTGGTATGTAGTATGGCGTCCCAGGAGGGATTCGAACCCCCGACACACGGCTTAGAAGGCCGTTGCTCTATCCAGCTGAGCTACTGGGACATATTTAATTATCAAAGACAAGATTCATTATAGTATCTCTATATTTAAATGTCAATAGATTTTTTTATAATTTTCAAAGGGGAGAAAATATCTCCCCCATTATTTTTTTAGAACAAATTCTCTTGCCAAACTGCAGATTTCCCGGCCGCTTAAATCATAAACAGTCATGTTCACTGTATCTTCCAGCAGTTCAAGAATGACATAGGTTTTTTCCAGTCGTTCCCTCGGCATGCGAATGCTGCCCGGATTTAAATATAATCTCCCATCGATTACTTCAGCACCCAATACATGAGAATGGCCGAAGCAGACGATATCCGCATCCACTTCCTCAGCTTTATAGGCTAAATTCATAAGCGACATTTTGACTGAAAACTTGTGTCCGTGTGTGATAAAAAACTTCCTGCCAGCCATTTCAGTCGTTGTCTCCAACGGGTATCCGCCAAAATCACAATTGCCCATGACCGTTAAATATCCCGTCATTGATTTATGTTCAGGCATTAATTGCGAATCACCGCAATGAATCATTAAATCAACTTCGTTCAAATGCCGTTCTCTGATCACCTCAAGCTCTTTCGTTAAGCCATGGCTGTCACTGATTATCAGCACTTTGCTCATGATTCATCAACTCTTTCCAGATGCGAATCAAGCAGCGTATCCAATTTCTTTAAAGCATTGGCCCGGTGGCTGATTCTATTCTTTTCATCTGCAGAAAGTTCCGCCATCGCCGCCCCCTTTTCAGGCACATAAAACACCGGATCATAGCCAAATCCATGTGTTCCTCTTGGTTCTTCCAATATCCGGCCTTCACAGGTGCCTGCCACCGTAAACGTTTCTTCGCCGGGAACCGCGACAGCCAAGGCACAGTAAAATCTTGCCGTTCTTTTATCCTCCGGCACGCCTTTTAATTCGGATAACAGCTTATTTGTATTTTTCTCATCATTCTTTGGCTCGCCGGCATATCGGGCAGAATAAATTCCCGGACGTCCGTCCAAAACATCCACCATCAAGCCGGAATCGTCGCCAATCACCATTTTATTCAATGCTTTAGAAATCGTTTCTGCCTTTATAATTGCATTTTCCTCAAAAGTAGTGCCCGTTTCCTCGACATCCGGAATTTCCGGAAAATGGAGCAACGTCCGGACCGCCATTCCCCTTTTGGCAAAAATAGCCTCAAATTCCCTTGCCTTTCCGGGATTTTTTGTCGCAATGATCACTTCTTTCATTTCAGCTCTCCTCTTGATTTTCTCCTGGCCTCTATCTTTTTAACAATCTCTTCGCCAAGCACTGTTTTTTGCTGTTCAAACAATTTTCTTAGCCCTTCTTGGGCAGCATGCAAGAGGCCTTGAAGCTCTTCGTAGGAAAAGGTTGATTCCTCTCCTGTCCCTTGCAATTCTACGAACTCACTGCTTCCTGTCATGACTACATTCATATCAACATGGGCCTTGGAGTCCTCTTGATAGTTTAGATCCAACACAGTTTTGCCATCTTGTAAAATTCCAACACTTACAGCCGCTAGATAATCTGTAATCGGAAACTTAGGTAACGACTTTTTCTCTGATAATGCATTCAGTGCCAACGTCATCGCTACAAACGCTCCTGTAATCGAGGCCGTTCTTGTTCCGCCGTCAGCTTGGATTACATCACAGTCAATCCAAACAGTACGCTCGCCAATCGCATTCAAATCTACGACCGCCCTTAGCGCCCTGCCGATCAACCGCTGAATTTCCATTGTCCGGCCGGAAACCTTCCCCTTAGTAGATTCCCGAATATTCCTTGTTTCCGTTGCCCTTGGCAGCATGGCATATTCAGCCGTTATCCAGCCCTTGCCTTCTCCCCTCATAAACGGCGGCACCCGGTCATCAATACTTGCCGTGCAAATAACTTTCGTATTTCCCACCGTAATAAGCACAGACCCCTCTGGATGCATTAAATAATTTGTTTCAATATGTACCGGCCTTAATTGTAATGGCTCTCTCCCATCAATACGCACAAAACTTCCTCCTAGTCTTTCTAATCTGCAAACAAAGAACAAAAAGCGAAAGCGCCTCAGTCAGCCCCGATATAGGGAGACTTGCCACTTGCAAGCAAAGCGCAGCAAGTGGCTTAGTCTCCCTTAATGCGTACAGAAAGCGATAGCTTTCTGTAGCCAGGCAAATGTTCTTTTGCACTAAAAGTCTGGTCTCTAGACTTTTAGTGCATGGTTTTTATCACGAGGGGCTAGGCGCTGGAGCTGGATTCAAATAACTTCGAAAGTTATCCACACTCCGTTTAATTTATAGTTTCCTTTCAATAAGAAAGAGGCGGCCTTAAGCCAACCTCTTTGATTGTCATTATATAGTATATCAAAAATATATTTTTAGAAACTACCTGTATTTACTTTTTCCGGGCGAGTTACCGGCTCGGTTAGCTTTTTACCTTGATCAATCTTTAAATCTGCTTTTCCATCAACCTGAACCGCTACTTTCTGCACACCCTGCTGTTCTGTTAAAGACAGCACGAGTTCATTTAGCAATGCTTGGGAAATAACATTTTTATTAAAGCTACCATAAATATTTTTATTAAAGTTTAGTGTTACCTGGCCGTTGTCCACCTTTGGTGTACCAAGCAATTTGGCATCCGGCATAAACTCCGAGACTAAATTGGATTTCGGGCTCGGCCCCTTGATTAATTCGTTAACAGCAGCTGTAATCGGATCCTTTTCAGTATTGCTGACCCTCCGAGTAACAGGAACATAGTAATAGCCGCCCTCTTGCCCACCGACAAAATAAACCGTTACCGGCCTTGTATTGGTAATATCCGCAACATCATTTGTATCGATATTAATACCGGCTGCTCTCGTTAAGTTATCACTGATAGGCGTTCCTTTCACAGGCATTTCTGTCAGCTCATGTCCGTTCATCTTGAGCTTTACTGAATTAATGTCTTTAAATTGTGTGAGAGTCCAGGTTATAGATTGGAGAATTCGTTGCTCATCATCAGGCTGATAGTTTTTAAACTCATTAGAAAAATCAACAGTAGCGACCTTGTTATCTTTATCAATATTTACCGTCATTTGGGTATCTTCAGGCAGCACCTCTCTAAAACCATTTGGCAGCATATTGGTAACCGGTCCACCCTTAACTAAATATTGAAGTGCTTCCTTCGCAATGGAATTTATCTTCGGTAAATTCAATGTTTGAGGAACCACATAGCCATTTTTATCAATCAAATAGAGTTCTGTCTTTACTGTGTCAGCTGCATTGTTCTTTTTTGCAGTTGGATCCTTGCTGGCTTTTTGATCTACAACCGTCACTGTTTTGGGCGGGTCTATTTTCTGTTTCGTTTCCGATCCGAACAAGCCGCACCCAGATAGCACAACTGTTGATGTGAGCACAGTTACACTCAGGATTTTCGCTTTATTTCTAGACATATTTTTCCCCCTTCAGACAGTTTGTACTAATATGTATACGAGCCTTGGAGAAAATTAGACCATTTTTTAGAGAATTTTTTGCAAAAGAAAAGAAGAACCCCTATCTGGGAGCTCTTCACTTTAGTTTTATTTTTTTTACATGAGGAATGGGAGTTCCCAGCCATTGGGAAGCAATTTTCGCAAATATTCCTCTAGATCCCGTTGTAAAAAATTCATGTTCAGGTTCTGTGTCCGCGGTTGCCAGCAGTCCATTATATTGAAGAATGGCACTGATTTCCCTGGCTGTTTCATCCCCTGAACTAATAACATGGACAGGGTCTCCCATGACATTTTTGATTAACGGTTCTAATAACGGATAATGGGTACAGCCCAAAATAAGCGTATCTAGATTTTGTGCTAGTAACGGCTTGAGTGCTTCGTTCACAATTTTTTCAGCAATAGGGCCTGTGTATTCACCGCTTTCAACAAGCGGAACAAATTTAGGGCACGCAAGACTTGCAACAAACAGCCTGGAATTTAACGATTTCAATGCTTTTTCATAGGCCCCGCTTTTAATGGTTCCTTCTGTACCAATAATCCCAACCCTGTAATTCCTTGTCCGTTTGATGGCTGCTCTGGCCCCTGGATTGATGACGCCAAGGACAGGGATTTTTAATTCGCCGCGAATCTCATCAAGAGCCGCTGCTGTTGCCGTATTGCAGGCAATCACCAGCATTTTAATATTCTTGTCTAACAGAAAACGGGTCAATTCCCAGGTGAATCTTTTCACCTCTCTGGTCGATCTTGGACCATAGGGGCAGCGAGCTGTATCTCCTAAGTAGATGACTTTCTCATTTGGTAGTTGCCTCATAACCTCTTTGGCAACTGTCAATCCGCCAACCCCGGAATCGATAACACCAATTGCTTGATTCAAACTACTCGCCTCATTTTTGTCGCATTTCTTGATGCATTTTCTCTAAATTGTTTTGAAGATGTTGAATTTCTTCTGCCGTAAAGTCTTTTAGAATAACTTCTACATAAGCCTGACGTTTCTTGATCACTTCATCGATAATTCTCTTTCCTTCTTCAAGCAAATGAATTCTGACGACACGACGGTCCTCAGTATCCTTTACCCGTTCTACAAGCTTATTTTTTTCCATCCGGTCAACAAGATCAGTTGTTGTACTGCAAGCCAAATACATTTTATTCGAAAGTTCACCGATTGTCATATCTCCGTCTTCAAATAGCCATTGCAAGGCAACAAATTGCGGCGGGGTTATTTTATAATCATTCAACAATTCCCTGCCTTTTTGCTTAATAATTCCGGAAATATAACGTAGATCTTTTTCAATTTTGGCGACAACTTCCTGATTTACTTTTTGGGAGTCTTCGAGTTTCATTTGTATATTTCCCCTCAAATTTTACTAATAAATGATTCAATTAGTCTTAGCTTGTCCTTATTGTCCTTCTTTTTCGGAAAAATTTCAAGCCGAAACACCTTCAATCATGTCCTTAGATGACAGGAAATATTAGCTATAAACCTTGATAAACACAAACCCTCACCACTTTTTTGGGGTGAGGGCTTGTGTTAGCCATTCCTTGAATATAAACCTGCCTCCAAAATGGAAACCGGCCATTGTTAAAGTTCTAGCTCTCCCATGCGAAGGAGCTCTACAACTGCCTGAGATCGCCCTTTTACGCCAAGCTTTTGCATGGCATTGGAAATATGATTCCGAACCGTTTTCTCGCTTATAAAGAGTTCCCCAGCGATTTCCTTCGTTGTCTTATCTTGTACTAACAGTTCGAATACTTCTCTTTCACGTTTGGTGAGTAGCGGTTTATGATTATAATCGTTCTCCTTCAAGTATTCTAACCCTCCTTGCCTTCGCCAGTAATGAACCGTGGGGTGGGTATATATTTAGTCACCATATCATATGTGAGCGTAAGCCTTGAAGTGCTTGGATTTCCAAGAAGAGAACGAAATTTTGGAAAAAATATACGGTTGTCCTATAAAATCTGGATCTGGACAATTTTCGAAATCTATTTTATAAATTCTTATATTATAAGAAAAAACCTTCTTTTCAATTCTTGAAAAGAAGGTTTTTCCAGCTTAAATTTGGTCGCTGCCAAAGAAGTTTTTAAATGACTGGATAGTTGCATCACGGTTAACTGCAGCAATGGAAGTGGTAAGTGGAATTCCTTTTGGACATGCTTGTACACAGTTTTGTGAATTTCCGCAACCTTGAATGCCTCCGTCTTCCATAAATGCATTTAAACGTTCGGCTTTATTCATCGCACCTGTTGGGTGTGCATTGAATAATCGGACTTGTCCGAAGACAAACGGTCCCATAAAGTTCGTCTTGCTGTTAACGTTCGGGCATGCTTCTAAGCAGACACCGCAAGTCATACATTTAGATAATTCATATGCCCATTGGCGTTTTGTTTCTGCCATACGTGGACCAGGACCTAAATCATACGTTCCATCGATCGGAATCCATGCTTTAACCTTTTTCAAAGAATCAAACATTCTACTCCGGTCAATTTGAAGGTCACGAATAACCGGGAATGTTTTCATCGGAGCCAAGCGGATTGGCTGCTCCAGTTTGTCAACAAGGGCCGAACAAGCTTGGCGTGGCTTGCCGTTAATGACCATTGAACAAGCACCGCAAACTTCCTCTAAACAGTTCATGTCCCATGTAATTGGAGCGGTTTTATTCCCTTTAGTGGTTACTGGATTTCTCCGGATCTCCATCAGTGCTGAAATGACGTTCATATTCGGGCGGTATGGAACCTCGAATTCTTCCTCATAAGGGGCAGAGTCTGGACTATCCTGACGAGTTATAATAAATTTTACGGTTTTTGTTTCAGCCATTTTTTTCCTACTCCCCTTCCTTAGTGTTTTTTTGTATAGTCGCGTTCACGCGGCGGAATCAAAGAAATATCGACATCTTCATAATGGAATGCCGGGGCAGATTTCTCATCAACAAATTTAGCCATTGTAGTCTTTAACCACTCTTCGTCATTCCGTTTAGGGAATTCTGGTTTATAATGGGCACCGCGGCTTTCATTCCGATTATAAGCACCAAGTGTAATAACACGTGCCAATTGAAGCATATTCTTTAATTGACGGGTGAAGGATGCACCTTGGTTGCTCCATTTTGCTGTATCGTTAATGTTGATGTTTTCATAACGTTCCAGCAGTTCTTGAATTTTCTCATCCGTTTTTAACAGACGATCATTGTAACGAACAACGGTAACATTATCTGTCATCCATTCTCCAAGTTCTTTGTGAAGAACGTACGCATTTTCTGTTCCATCCATTGACATAATCTTATTCCACTTTTCTTCCTGCTCTTTCCGATAACGATCAAATACAGTAGAAGAAATAGCATCTGAGCTCTTTTCAAGTCCTTCAATATATTTGACAGCATTAGGACCGGCAACCATACCGCCATAAATGGCAGATAATAATGAGTTGGCACCTAAACGGTTTGCTCCGTGCTGTGAATAATCACATTCACCAGCAGCGAACAGACCTGGAATATTTGTCATTTGGTCATAGTCAACCCATAGACCACCCATTGAATAGTGAACTGCTGGGAAAATCTTCATTGGCACTTTGTGCGGATCGTCGCCAACAAATTTTTCATAAATCTCGATAATTCCACCCAGTTTTACATCCAATTCATGCGGATCTTTATGGGAAAGATCAAGGTAAACCATATTCTCCCCATTTATCCCAAGTTTCAGGTCCACACAAACATGGAAAATTTCCCTTGTCGCAATATCACGCGGTACAAGGTTTCCATAAGCAGGATATTTCTCTTCTAAGAAATACCAAGGCTTTCCGTCCTTGTATGTCCAAATCCGGCCGCCTTCACCACGAGCAGATTCACTCATGAGACGAAGTTTATCGTCACCAGGAATAGCAGTAGGGTGAATCTGAATCATTTCACCATTTGCATAGTAAACCCCTTGCTGATAAACGATCGATGCTGCCGAACCTGTGTTAATCATAGAGTTTGTCGATTTCCCGAAGATGATTCCAGGGCCGCCTGTACACATGATGACGGCATCTGCCACAAATGACTTGATTTCCATCGTTTTCAAATCTTGGGCCACAATTCCGCGGCAAACCCCTTCATCATCAATGACTACGCCTAAAAATTCCCATCCTTCATATTTTGTAACTAAACCAGCAACTTCATGCCGGCGTACTTGCTCATCTAATGCATAAAGTAATTGCTGGCCAGTTGTCGCTCCAGCGAACGCTGTACGATGGTGCTGTGTTCCACCAAAGCGCCGGAAGTCCAATAACCCCTCTGGAGTACGGTTGAACATAACTCCCATACGGTCAAATAAGTGAATAATACCAGGTGCTGCTTCGCACATTGCTTTTACTGGAGGCTGGTTTGCCAAAAAGTCACCGCCGTAAATTGTATCGTCAAAGTGAATCCACGGGGAGTCCCCTTCACCTTTTGTATTGACTGCTCCATTAATACCACCTTGGGCACAAACAGAGTGAGACCGTTTAACTGGCACTAATGAAAACAGGTCTACATGGGTTTCATGTTCGGCAATTTTAACGGTTGACATTAAGCCAGCCAATCCGCCGCCGACTACAATCACCTTTCCTTTACTCATCTTGACTCACTCCCTTAATCTAAAAATGTTCCGTTCCATAATTTTCAATAATAATTCCGTACTTTAAAATAACTTCATACCGATCAAACAAATGCAAACAAGGTTTGAATTCCTACGATTGAAAGAACTACAAAAATGATCATAGTTACATACGTAGAAATAACTTGTGAACGGGGTGATACGGTAATTCCCCAGCTAACCATGAACGACCATAATCCGTTTGAAAAGTGGAAAATAGCACAAACAACCCCTACCGCGTAAAAACCAAACATAAATGGCGATGATAGAATGTCATGCATCATTTGGTAATTAAGCGCTGTGCCAAATGCCATAGCAATTCGAGTCTCCCAAACATGCCATGCAACGAAAATAAGGGTGATTACACCCGTGATCCGCTGAAGCAAATACATCCAGTTTCTAAAGAAGCCGAATCTGCCGACATTGGCTGTACCAGTAAAGGCAATATAAAGCCCATAGATCGCATGATATAATAACGGTAAGAAAATTAAGATCCATTCAAGAATGTGCAGAAACGGCAGACTCTCCATGAAATTTGCTGCACGGTTAAAAGACGAAGAACCTCCTGTTGCAAAATGATTGACTACAAGGTGAATACACAAAAATAAGCCAATCGGAATGACCCCTAGCAGAGAATGCAATCTTCGATTAAAAAACTCGCGATTTCCTGCCATTGATTTACCCCCTTTTAATTTTTAACATGATGTTAAGTTATTCCCTTTTTGAATAAACCACAACTTAGCATCAATGTGACAATTATGTGACATGTTCATTTTACTCCTCACATTATAGAGCGTCAAGAAACCGAATACACAAATCTTAAAGAAATGGGAAAGTGATTAAAATATATTGATATTATAATTGAAGTTCTGTTCCAAGTAATTCATTTGAAAGCGTTTACTTGCAGATAATCTTTAATCTAACATAAATTACCAAAATCTTACGGGTGAGATTTTTTCATTTTAGTAAAAGATAATTATGATGGAAAACAAGATAATGTATTGTAAAATAATAAATGGCCATTTTGAAATGATACAAAAAACTGTTCTGATTCCTCACCCACTTCGTATATAATAGAATGATAGAAAGAGGGGAAACGTGTGAAAGAAAGTGCTGCTTTAGAACAGTCGTTCCATTCCGGCGAGCCAAGAACTATATCTATTTTTGGTTATGAATTAATCAGGGATATTCTGATTCCTGATATTTTAGGGAAAGACACTTATGAAATTTTATATTGGGCTGGCAAAAATCTTGCCCGAAAATTCCCTTTGACTGATTATGAGCAATTGATTGACTTTTTTGCGAAGGCAACATGGGGAGAGCTTATAATTCGTAAAGAATCGAGAAACGAGTTGGAATTTGAATTAATCAGCCCGCTGATTGCACCACGGGTAAAATCTAAAGCCGAACATTATTTTCAACTCGAAGCCGGTTTCCTTGCCCAGCAAATCGAACAGCAGAAACAAGTAAGCGCAGCTGAAGCCTTTGAACATCCAGTGAAAAAATCCAACAAAGTTCAATTTACAGTGAAATGGGAATAAGAAAAGGTAAGGCCGCTGAAGCTAGACAATAATAAATAGGTGTTAGGCACCGGGTGCCTGACACCTATTTGTTTTTTAGTAGCTTTCTTTTGATAATTCGAAGGCTTCGTGTAGAAGTTCTGCTGCTTTCAGCATATTTTTTTCTTCCACAACGGCCGAGACTTTGATTTCAGAAGTGCTGACCATTTTGACTGGGATGTTGTTTTCGGCAAGGACAGCAAACATTTTGGCAGCGACACCGGGGTTTGAAATCATTCCGGAGCCAACAATGGATACTTTTGCTAATTTATTTTCCGCATCCAATTGTTCGTATCCCAGCTCTGCTTTATTATTTTCCAGAACATTTACTGTTTCCATCCAATCTTCTGTGCGAATCGAGAATGATAAATTGGCTGTGCCTGATTCCGTTGTATTTTGAATAATGATATCTACATTAATATGATTTTGCGCCAAAGTAGTAAAAATCGTTGACAGACTTGTTAAAGAATTTGACAGACCTAATACCGTTACTTTTGTGATCTCATCTTCAAATGCGACGCCGCGCACGATTAAATTTTGTTCCATTCGAGCTTCCCCCTCAATAATCGTACCTCTAACTTTCTCCATGCTTGACCGAACCTCAAGCCGAACTTGATAATTCTTGGCAAACTCTACCGCTCTTGGATGAAGCACACCTGCTCCAAGGTTTGCAAGTTCAAGCATTTCATCATAGGAAACTGATAATAATTTACGGGCATTTTTCACATATCGCGGATCTGTTGTAAAAACTCCAGTAACATCTGTGTAAATATCACATTTATCTGCTTTTAAAGCGGCCGCTAACGCAACGGCTGTTGTATCGGAGCCTCCGCGACCAAGTGTTGTAATTTCGCCGTCCTCGGTAATTCCTTGGAATCCTGCGACAATGACTATTTTCCCAGCCTGAAGCTGCTCTTTGATTGCCTCTGTCTTGATTTTGGCAATCCTCGCATTGCTGTGGACAGGCTCTGTCACAATTCCCGCCTGCCAGCCCGTGAAGGATACAGCATCAAAGCCTTTTTCAATTAATGCCATAGACAATAGCGCAATGGTCACTTGCTCGCCAGTTGTTAGAAGCATATCCATTTCCCGTTTATTTGGCTGAGGAGAAACCTTCTTTGCCATACTGACAAGCTGATCTGTTGTCTTCCCCATGGCGGACACAACCACAACTACTTGATTTCCTTTTTCTGCCTCGGCTTTTACCGTTTCTGCAACATGTAAGATTCGCTCAATGCTACCGACAGAAGTTCCCCCAAATTTTTGAACAATTAACCCCATATTTTCTCCTTCTTTCAATCATTCGATTAACTTATCTTTCCCTGAATACAAAAAAAGCAATAGGAGACCATCCCATTGCTTTTTAAACACAAAAAAATATCTTGTGTGTATACAATGAAAGATAGCTCTCCAAGACGTTACGTCTTGACAGTCCGGTATTTATTCAACACAGGACCAGCGAAGAAAGCCATGAGTCTTTCTCCACTTCGGCGGACATCCCCTTTCAAAATTCCTCATCGAAACTCATCCTTCTCTGAATCCCTACTCTTGAAGCCCGCGCCTCTACCTTCACTTTAACACGTAAAAGTGATAGTATATGAAATTTTTCTTAATTATAGCATAGCATGTTTTTTATGACAATGACTGCGATTGGAGTTTTTTCATTAATTCTTTGGCAGCCGGTTCTGGAATACCTATTGACGTAAATTCCTCCAATTTTGCTTCTTTCATTTTCTTTACCGAACCAAACTCCTTCAGCAATAATTTTTTCCGTTTCTCGCCTATTCCCGGAATATCATCAAGTACGGATTGGAAGGCGCTTTTGCTGCGGGTTTGACGGTGGAACGTAATGGCAAATCGATGAACCTCATCTTGAATTCGCTGCAATAAGTAAAATTCCTGACTGTTCCGCCCCAAGGGAACAATTTCTAAAGGGTCGCCGAACAGAAGCTGTGATGTTCGGTGTTTGTCATCCTTCACCAGTCCGGCAAGAGGAATATCCAAACCCAATTCATTTTCCAAAACATCCCTCACAGCTTCGACATGGCCTTTTCCGCCATCAATAATAATCAAATCTGCAAGTGGTAGCCCCTCCTTCAATACCCTTGAGTACCGCCTCCTTGTTACTTCCCTCATTGATTCATAATCATCCGGGCCTGTAACCGATTTAATTTTATACTTCCGGTATTCTCTTTTGTCCGGCTTACCATCCGTAAATACGACCATCGCCGATACCGGGTCTGTCCCTTGAATATTGGAATTATCGAAAGCCTCAATGCGATGCGGCGTATAGATCCCCAAAAACTTTCCTAAATTTTCAACAGCCTTTATCGTTCTTTCTTCATCTTTTTCAATAAGCGAAAATTTTTCATTCAAGGCAATTTTCGCATTTTTAATCGCCATTTTGACGAGGTCCTTTTTTTGCCCCTTCTTTGGCTGCAGCACTTTTACTTCAAGCAACTCTTCTGCCATCCGAAGATCGATTTCATCCTGAATGATTATCTCCTTCGGCTTAAAATGATTGGCCTTTTGATAAAATTGCCCAAGAAATGTCAGCATTTCTTCCTCGGGTTCGTTGTAAATAGGAAACATTGAAACATCCCGCTCGATCAGCTTCCCTTGACGGACAAAAAAGACTTGCACGCACATCCAGCCTTTGTCGACAGCATAGCCGAACACATCACGGTCAGTGAAATCGGTCATCGTGATTTTTTGTTTTTCCATGATCGTTTCAATATGAGCAATTTTGTCGCGGTACTCCTTTGCCCGCTCAAAATCAAGTTCCTCAGCGGCGGCTGTCATTTTTTCAGTTAGCTCCTGTTTTATTTCTTTATAACCGCCATTTAAGAAACGGGTGATTTCATCTGTCATCTGTTTATACTGTACTTCTGACACATCATTTACACAAGGTGCCAGGCACTGGCCAAGATGGTAATATAAACAGACACGGTCCGGCAAGGTGGAACATTTTCTAAGCGGATAAATCCGGTCAAGCAGTTTCTTTGTTTCATTTGCTGCCCCTACATTCGGATATGGTCCAAAGTATTTTCCTTTATCTTTTTTAACTTTTCTTGTAATGATTAGTCTCGGATGTCGTTCTGCTGTCAGCTTAATAAACGGATAGCTTTTATCGTCTTTCAGCATGACATTGTACTTTGGATCGTATTTCTTGATTAAATTTAATTCAAGAAGGAGTGCTTCAATATTGGATGAAGTAACAATATATTCAAAGTCTTCAATTTCATTGACAAGTCTTAATGTTTTCCCATCATGTGATCCAGTAAAATAGGAGCGGACACGGTTCTTAAGCACCTTTGCCTTACCGACATAAATGACGGTGCCTTGCCGGTCTTTCATTAAATAGCAGCCAGGCTGATCCGGCAGCAGCGTAAGCTTTTGCTTTATTATTTCATTCATGAGCGGCCGCTCTCCTCTCCATCATTCTTTCTTTAAATTGTAAAACAACCAGTTTGGTAAAAAAAGTGTAAAAAAAAACCTAGCCGCTTTTTTCCGGCTAAGGTTTTATCTTTCCAAATTTAGAAATGCTTTTGCAGTACGCTTACCAAAGCATCTTTTGGCTGGAAGCCGACCATTTTATCTACCACTTCGCCATCTTTAAAGACTAGCAAGGTAGGAATGCTCATGACTCCGAAATTAGCAGCAGTCTGCTGGTTTTCATCAACATTAAGCTTTGTAATTTTTATTTTATCGCCTATTTCGGCATCAACCTCTTCGAGAACTGGAGCAATCATTTTGCATGGTCCGCACCATGGAGCCCAGAAATCAACAAGCACAAGGCCGGAACTTGTTTCAGCCGAAAAGTTTTGGTCGGTTACGTTTGAAATTGCCATTCTTTATAGACCTCCTAAAATAACTTTCAATACTACGGAAAGTATAACATTGTTTGGAAAAACACGCTAATAATATGTTTCGCCATTTAATGTTCCCAATATCCTATTGGATATTCCGACATGTAAAAGCGAGCGGTGATCCGCTCGCTTTATAAAAGATAAGATAAAGTATAATTTCTACTTCGAAAATTGTCCAGCTCCAGACGCCAGCGGCTTGAGGTCACAAGCCGCTAGGCGGGCGCCTTGCGCTTTTCTAATTATGAATGAACTTTCAGCTTTTTAAACTCTTCCGTTAACATCGGTACTACTTCAAACAAGTCGCCTACAATCCCGTAATCTGCCACTTTGAAGATGTTCGCTTCCGGATCTTTGTTAATGGCAACGATTACTTTTGAGTTGGACATACCGGCAAGATGCTGAATTGCACCGGAGATACCGCAGGCAATATAAAGATCAGGTGTAACAACTTTACCAGTCTGCCCTATTTGCATGGAGTAATCGCAATATTCGGCATCACATGCACCGCGTGATGCACCTACTGCACCCCCTAAAACATCCGCAAGCTCTTTTAGCGGTTTAAAGCCATCTGCACTTTTCACGCCGCGCCCGCCGGAAACGATGACTTTCGCTTCACTTAGGTCAACACCTTCTGCAGCTTTGCGCACTACTTCTTTAATAATGGTACGAAGATCTTTAATATCAACAGAAAGAGAAGCAACCTCACCATTTCTGGACTCGTCTTTTTCCAATGGGGCAATATTATTTGGTCGGACCGTCGCAAAAATGATACCGTCTGTAACAATTTTCTTTTCAAAGGCTTTACCGGAATAGATCGGTCTTGTAAACACAACGTTTCCACCGGCCACTTCTACTGCCGTTGCGTCTGAAATTAAACCGGAGGATAATTTTCCGGCAATTCTTGGAGACAAGTCTTTGCCAAGAGCAGTATGACCTATAATAATTCCTTCCGGTTTTTCCTGGTCAATGACTGCAAGCAGTGCTTGTGAATAACCGTCAGATGTATATTGTTTCAATTTTTCGTCTTCTACGATCACAACCCGATCTGCACCATATTTAATTAATTCAGATCCTAAAGCGCTTACAGCATCCCCGATTAAAACCCCTACTACTTCGCCGCCTTCTGCAACTGTTTTGGCTGCACTAATCGCTTCAAAAGATACATTACGTAAGGATCCTTCACGAACTTCACCTAATACTAATACTTTTCTGGACATGTTAGATTTACCTCCTGCATGCAATTTTTATAAATCAGATTTCCTTAGACTACTTTTGCTTCCGTATGAAGCAAGTAAACAAGCTCTTTCACCTGATCTGTTAGCTCACCGGATAAGACTTTGCCTGCTTCTTTTTTCGGTGGCAGAAAAATTTCAATCGTTTTGGTTTTTGCTTCCACATCATCTTCTTCAAGATCCAAATCATCCAATTCCAATTCTTCAAGCGGCTTCTTCTTCGCTTTCATAATTCCCGGTAAAGAGGGATAACGCGGCTCGTTTAAGCCTTGCTGTGCTGTTACTAATAACGGAAGACTTGTTTCGATGATTTCAGAATCTCCCTCAACATCGCGGGTAACGGTTACCTTCGTGCCATCGATGTCCAGTTTTGTAATGGTTGTTACATAAGGGATGTTTAACAGTTCAGCTACACGAGGGCCAACTTGTCCAGTTCCGCCGTCAATGGCAACGTTGCCGCCTAAAATTAAATCAACCTCTTTTTCTTTTAAATATTCGGCAATAACTTTGGCAGTGGTATATTGGTCACTATTCTCAATATCATCTTCAGTATTAATAAGGACAGCTTTATCAGCTCCCATTGCAAGGGCAGTACGCAATTGTTTTTCAGCTTCTTCATTGCCTACAGAAATAACCGTTACTTCACCGCCGTGAGCATCGCGTACCTGAATTGCTTCTTCAATTGCATATTCATCATAAGGATTGATGATAAATTCGGCTCCATCTTCATTGATTTTTCCGCCGCTTAAGACGATCTTTTCTTCCGTATCAAAGGTTCTTTTCATTAATACATAAATGTTCATCGAAATCATTCCCTCCTGATAAATTCAAACATTTTACAAGTTTGAAAGATTAAGAAAATTATCCACAAAAAAAATATTTTTAAACTTCTTTGATGGAGAAGTTTATTCCCCTTTAAATTGAGGCTCCCGTTTCTCAATAAATGCCTTAATGCCTTCTTTCGCATCACGGGAGGTGAAGACTTCGCCAAACAGCTCCGCTTCTCTCTTCATTCCTTCATAAAACTCATGGGTTTTTGAATAGTTTAAGAGCTGAATAACGGCTTGAACCGATACAGGGCTCTTTTTGGCAATTTTTCGAGCGAGTTTATATGCTTGGTCCAATACATCTTCTTCGGGATACGCATGGTTTGCCAAACCATATTGGGCTGCTTGGGCACCTGTAATTGGTTCGGATGTGAACATCATTTCAGCGGCTCTGGCAGTACCGATATATTTCGGCAGGCGCTGTGTTCCGGCAAATCCCGGTATTAGGCCAAGCTGCAGCTCTGGAAGCCCCAGTTTGGCTGTTTCACTAACCAAGCGGATATGGCAGGCCATTGCCAGTTCTAACCCGCCACCAAGGGCTGCACCATGAATCGCAGCGATAATCGGTTTCGGAAATTTTTCCATCCTGTCAAACAAATTCTGCCCAGTTGTTCCAAGATTGGTAAATCCCGCGGATGAATCAACTGTAGTAAATTCTTTAATATCGGCTCCTGCCGAGAAAAATCTACCTTCACCATGAATCACAATAACCCGGATCTCGCGGTCTGGTTCAATTTCATCCAAAACGTCCGACAATTCCTTTAATAAACCTTGTGAAAGGGCATTTGCCGGCGGCCTTGAGATCGTAATGGTGGCAATTGCTTCATCTTTAGACCATTTTAAATAGTCCATCATTCTCCCTCCTCTTTCTTTACCCAAAGTACTTTTAGCTGCCAAACCCTTTAATAAACATACGATGGATTTGTGGAGCCAGGGCTTTAAGATCATACTTTTCTTCATTCATCACCCAAGATGTAACGGTTTCATCAATCGTACCGAATATCATTTGCCGGGCAAGACGAACATCGAGATCCTTTGAAAACTCTCCAGTCTCTTTACCTTCTATTAAAATTTTGTCAATCACCTGCAAATATCCCTTCAAAACATTGTTAATCTTTAACCGCAATTCCTTAATGGACTGCCGTAATTCCAATTGGGTGACAATTGCAAGATGATGATCTTCAGATAATAAACTTAGATGAGTTTCAATTAACACTAATAACTTCTCTGTTGCAGTCAATTTTCCCTCTATGTTTTTTTCTATTTTTTCTACGAAAACTCCCATTTTTTCTTCAAAGAGAGAGATGAGAATGTCTTCTTTGTTTTTAAAATAAAGATAAATGGTGCCGTCAGCCACACCGGCTTGTTTGGCAATTTTGGAAACTTGGGCCTGATGATAGCCATTTTCAGCAATGACAACCACCGCCGCATCAATGATTTGCATATACTTCGGCTTTGCCTTTTTCAATGTGATCCCCCCCTTTGAAGAAAAGTATATACCGATATTATGAATGAATCATCATTCATATTTTTATAATAATTTTCATCTTCTTTTCTGTCAAGAAATACGAAAAAAGTTTTTAAACTATTTTAACATATTCTTTGCGAAATAAAACACTCGTTTTATTTCGCAAAGAATCCTAAATAAATGACTCCAATCAGTACGAAAACAACACATAATCCGATAAGTACTTTGGCTAATGTTTCCACGTTTCTAAAGTCTCCCTTGCCTTGACACTGCTCTTAGAATTTTATTTAAATTCCACGACCGTTACGCCGGTGCCTCCCTCGCTCGCTTCGCCAAAACGAATATTCTTAACCTGACGGTGATTCCTTAAGTATTCTTGAACTCCCTGCCTTAAAGCTCCTGTACCTTTTCCATGAATGATGGACACACGGGGATAATTTGCCAGGAGAGCATCATCAATATACTTTTCGACCTTTAATAATGCATCTTCATACCGCTCTCCACGTAGATCTAGTTCCATCTTCACATGGGAGTCCCTGCCTTTGACAATCGCCATCGGCCTTGTTTCCGCTTGTTTTGGAGTGCTCAAATACTCCATATCTTTTTCTTTAACTTTCATTTTTAGAATACCGATTTGGACCTGCCATTCATTATCGGAAACTTTCTCAACCAGAATGCCTCTTTGATCAAAAGTAAGAACTTTCACTTCATCCCCTGGCATAAATGTATGTGTTTTTGTTTTCTTTCCATTTTGTTTCTCTGTTTTCTTTATTTCCGGTGCCGCTTCTTCAAGGCGACGCTTTGCTTCAATTAATTCATGCTCTTTGATCTCGGCATGTTTTTCTGTTCTCATTTTGCGGAGGTCACGGATCACTTTATCCGCTTCTTTTTTCGCCTCATCGACAAGGGATTCCGCTTGTTCTCTCGCTTTTTCCAACATGACATCCTTTTTCTCGTAAAACTCCATCATTTGCTTTTGCAAATCCCGATGAAGCTTTTCCGCCTGTTTTAAAAGCTCACGTGCTTCATGCATTTCTGTTTCCGCCTGCCGCTTGCTTTCTTCCAGTGAGGCGATCATTTTATCAATTTGATTTGTATCCTCGCTGACATGGGAACGCGCGGCCTCAATTACACTTTCGTTTAATCCGAGACGTTTTGAAATTTCAAACGCATTACTTCGACCCGGCACCCCCAAGAGCAGTTTATAAGTCGGACTAAGTGTCTCGACGTCAAACTCTACGCTGGCATTTAATACACCCTCGCGATTATACCCGTAGGCTTTTAATTCGGGATAATGAGTGGTGGCAACCACCCTCGCGCCTCTTCGATGAACCTCATCCAAAATCGAAATGGCCAAAGCTGCTCCTTCCTGCGGATCAGTTCCGGCTCCTAGTTCATCAAACAAGACAAGACTGTTTCCATCTACCCGATTTAAAATATCTACAATATTCACCATATGGGAGGAAAACGTACTTAAGCTCTGCTCGATCGACTGCTCATCACCGATATCGGCATAAACAGCATCGAAAACAGCAAGCTCGGAACCATCCTGGGCTGGAATCTGCAATCCTGCCTGGGCCATTAATGTACATAATCCCAATGTTTTTAATGTGACCGTTTTTCCTCCAGTGTTTGGACCTGTGATCACAATCGCCGTATAGTCTTTTCCAAGAATAATGTCGTTTGCCACTACATCGTTAAGCGGGATTAACGGATGCCTTGCTTTATATAAAACGATTCTGCCCTCATGATTTATCGAAGGCTTCGACCCTTTTATTTCCTTGCCGTATCTGGCTTTCGCAAAAATAAAATCCAAATTCGCCATTACTTGAACGATTGTTTGCAGTTCTCCTTCATGTTCTGCCGTTTTCGCGGACAATTCTGTAAGGATCCGTTCAATTTCTACTTGTTCTTTGATTCTTATATCTTGAAGCTGATTATTCAGCTGCACAATCACCTGAGGCTCAATAAACAGTGTTTGACCAGAAGCACTTTGATCATGAATAATTCCGCCATAATGTCCTCTATACTCCTGCTTAACAGGAATTACAAAACGGTCATTACGGATGGTGATAAGACTATCGGACAACATTTTTTGTGCGCTTGATGAGCGAATCATGCTTTCTAATTTTTCACGGATCCGCGCTTCATTTGCACAAAGCTGAATCCTCAATGAACGCAGAAGCTCGCTTGCTCCATCCAGCACCTCACCGCTTTCGTCAATTGCTTGCTTAATGTCCTGTTCCAAATTTGTTAACGGAACAATTTGGGCAACTTGTTCAAGTAAAATCGGAATCTCTGTCCGTTCCTCGGCGATTTCCTCAATAAACCGTTTCATCTGCCGACTTGCATGAATGATGCTTGCAATTTGCACTAGTTCATGAGGACTTAAAACCCCGCCAATCACCGAACGTTTAATATGTGGCCTAATATCATGAATTCCCGATAACGGAACATGCCCTTTAATGCGAATAACCGTTGCCGCTTCATCGGTTTCCTCTTGAAGCCTGACGACTTCAGCAAAATCGCGTGAAGGCACCAAATTGTTTATTTTTTCTTGACCAAGTGTTGAAGCAACATGGACTAAAAGCTGCTCGCGTACTTTCGTAAATTCTAATACTTTTAAAACTCTATCATGCATGGAGATCATCCTTCTTATGTTCGATTATGCAAAAATTGAAGTAAATCATCCTGATCAAGGGCGTTTAAAACAGATGATTTTTTTATCCAGCCCTTTCTTGCCACGGCGACACCGATTTCCATATGTTTCAATGTATCCACCTTATGGGCATCTGTGTTGATTAAAATTTTGACCCCTGCTTCTTGTGCTTTTCGCAAATATTCCGCATTCAAGTCTAGCCGGTTGGGGTTCGCGTTTAATTCAAGGGCCGTATTTGTTTCTTTTGCCAGTTGAATCAACAGGTCAATATCCACATCATATCCTTCTCGCTGGCCAATTTTCCTGCCGGTTGGATGGGCAATTAAATCGACTTGGGCATTTTTCAAAGCCGTTTTTAACCGCTCCATAATGGTTTCTCTTGGCTGGGAAAAAGCGGAGTGGATCGAGGCAATGACAAAATCCATTTCCCCTAATAATTCGTCATCATAATCAAGCGTACCATCTGGCAAAATGTCCATTTCTACCCCGGACAAAATCAGAAAATCATCATATTTTTCATTTAGTTTCTTGATTTCTTCCCGTTGTTTCAGGAGCCGTTCGGGTGTAAGTCCGTTTGCCACCTTCAAATATTGCGAATGGTCCGTGATTGCCATATATTGATACCCACGCGCCCGGCAAGCTTCAGCCATTTCTTCAATTGAGTGGGCCCCGTCACTCCAGGTGGAATGCATATGGAGGTCGCCTTTAATATCTGATAGTTTTATTAACTCTTCATCAGATGAAAAAGTATCCACTTCTTTGCCGTCTTCTCTGATTTCAGGCGGAATAAACGGCAGACCAAAATGATTGAAAAATTCCTCCTCTGTGTTGAACGTCAACACTTCTCCCGTCTCAATGTTCTCCACACCATATTCACTGATTTTTTCCCCGCGTTCTTTCGCAAGCTGCCTCATGCGGACATTATGTTCCTTTGAACCTGTAAAATGATGCAAAGTCGTGATAAATTCCTCCGGTTTGACCAGCCGAAAATCGACAGAAATATCATAATCAAACGCAAATATGATCGAAACCTTCGTATCACCGGCACCGATTACCTCTTTGATATCCGGCCATTTAAGCAGGTGTTTTTTCACGACTCCTGGTTTGCCGGTGGCGATGATAAAATCAAGATCTTTAATCGTCTCACGCATTCTTCTTAAACTTCCTGCTCGGGAAAAGCGTTTAATTTCTTTCATTTCGGCAAGCCTTGTTTCGATCATTTCAGCAATTGGCAGCATATAAGCAACAGGTAACCGCTCCGGCCGTGTGCCGACCTCACGAATCGCACTTAAAATTTTTTCCTCGGTTTTTTTGCCGAATCCGGGAAGATTTTGAACTTGCCCTGCCTCACATGCCGCTTTCAAACTTGAAATATCGGTAATCCCCAGCTCTTGATAGAGCTTGGCAATTTTTTTGCCGCCGAGACCCGGAAGTTGCAATAAAGGAATTAATCCGGCGGGAACCTCTTGTTTCAGTTCTTTGAGCGCAGTAGAGTCTCCTTTGTTTATATATTCATTGATCACAGCGGCTGTCCCTTTGCCAATCCCTGGAATCGATGTGAAGTCTTCAATTTCCGAAAGCATTCGTTCATCTGCTTCCAAGCTGTGAGCAGCCTTGCGAAATGCGGAAACCTTAAATGAGTTTTCCCCTTTTAGTTCCATATAGGTCGAAATCATTTCCAAGTGCCGAACAATCTCTTTTTTCGTGATTTCCATAAAGTTCCCCTGCCTTGTTCGTTATTATTTACCTATTATTGGGGTATTAATAGAAAAACTTCTCTGCTACAGAGAAGTTGATGAGAGCCTTTGTTCCATCCACCAGCTCTTGATTTGCCCGGAAAGAACCGGGGTATCGTTCACGATTGCTTTCGCTATGCTTGAATGGTCCAATGCCGTTTGGAAAGATTCTATTGGTAAAAGAGCAACAATGTATAATAAAATAAAGATAACCAAATAGACTTCCAGGAAACCTAATATGCCTCCGGCCCAAATATTTAACATTCGTAAGATGGGCAGTTGGGCAATAAAGTCCAGCATAGAGCCAATAATCTGCAGCAATATTTTTACAGCCAAAAAGATGATGACAAAGGCAATTGCCCGATAAAAAGCGGTTTCCATATTAGGAGATTGGGTTAATATTTTTAACATCGTGTTATCGCCAAACTTAGGATAAGGGATCCATAACGTTAATTTCTCAGCAAGCTGGGTGTAGTATAAATAAGCTACAATATAGGCAATAAAAAAGCCAGTTATATGGATGAGCTGCAGAATAAATCCTCTTCTCAGACCAACAAAAAAACCAATAATCAAAAATAAAATAATGACTAAATCAAGCATGTTTAACTATTCCTTTTCTTGTTCTATTTGCAGCCGTTCCAGATGTTCCTTCATTTTGAGATAATCATTGACTGCATTCACCGCTGTTAATACAGCGAGTTTGTTAACATCTAATCCCGGATTCCTGGAACTGATTTGGCGCATTTTATCATCAACGAGCATCGCGACATGCCGAATATGGCTTGGGCTTTCTGTACCTAGAATCACATATTGTTGTCCGTATATATCAACGGTTATTCTATTTTTCTCCCTATTTGACAATGTGAATGCCCCTTTCAAAGAATCCTACACTATATCATAACATGAAGTGCAGTGAGTGGAAAAGTTAAACCAATGATGAAAAAATTTTTTGAAGAAATGTGGTGCTATTATTTTGGGTAATGTTGTTTTGGTTTGTGATAAAGATACGATCATGGAAATGAAAAGTTATTATGGAAAGTATGTTTTAACAAAAACCCCGCCATACAGTGTGTTTGCTGCCAAAACGCCATCCTGCATGATTACTGCCTATCAATCGGGGAAAGTAATGTTTCAGGGAAATAACTGCGAGGCAGAGGCTGGTAAATGGGGGAGTGCAAATCTCGCTAAAAAGCCGTCAACCTCCAACCCCAGAAAAGGCGGACTTCCAGCTAACATTAGCACGCTGTCTGTCATTGGTTCGGATGAAGTAGGTACGGGAGACTTCTTCGGCCCGATTACCGTGGTCGCGGCCTTCGTGAAAAAGGAGCAGATTCCCCTTCTGAAAGAACTTGGCGTACGCGATTCGAAAGATTTGGGGGATGAAAAAATTACTGAGATCGCCAAAGTGATTAAGGATGTGGTTCCCTTTAGCTTAATGACCTTAAGAAACGAGAAATATAATCAAGTGCAGCAGCAAGGGATGTCACAAGGAAAAATGAAGGCCCTCCTTCATAATCAGGCGATCTGCAAGGTGCTTGAAAAAATCGCCCCGGAAAAACCTGATGCGATTCTCATTGACCAATTCGTTCAAGAAAGTACCTATTATCAGCATATAAAAGGGCAAAAAAACATTGCAAGAGAAAAGGTCTATTTCAGCACCACAGCAGAAGGAATCCATTTAGCCGTTGCCGCAGCCAGCATACTTGCGCGCTATGCATTTATTCACTATATGGATAAGCTCAGTGAAGAAGCAGGCTTTCCGCTTCCAAAAGGTGCCGGCTCCCTTGTTGACGAAGCAGCAGCAAAGCTAATTATGACAAAAGGACGTTCCTGTCTCCCTTCTTTTGTAAAGATGCATTTTGCTAATACAGATAAAGCATTGGCGATTGCCGATAAAAAGAGGAACTGAACGAAAATCAGTTCCTCTTTTATTGCCTACTATCCCCTTAGTACAGCTCCTGCTTTTTCTTCCAATGCAGCCAGCACTTTTTCATGAACCTTCGTTACCTCTTCATCCGTCAACGTCCGCTCCGTATCCACATATTTCAGTGAGAACGCAATGGATTTCTTGCCTTCCTCCATCTTGTCGCCTTCATATAGGTCAAAAACATGAGCCTCTTTCAAAAACGGTGCCCCCTCTGTTACAATAATTTCTTTCAAGGTGCCTGACACCGTTTCTTTGTTTACGACAAGAGCAATGTCTCTTGTGATGGACGGGAAGCGTGGGATCGGTTCGTAGAAAAGAGGTTCTGCGTTTTCAGCCAGCAAGGCCTTTAAGGATAGTTCGAATACATACGTATCTTTTATGTCAAGATCTTTTTGGACATTTGGATGCACTTGACCGGCAAAACCAATTTTCGTGCCATTCAAACGAATTTCAGCTGTACGGCCTGGATGCATACCCTCTACTTGTGCCTGAACAAATTCAATTCGGTCGTTAAGTCCAAGTTTTTCGAACATTCCTTCCAAAATTCCTTTTAATACAAAGAAATCTACCGGCTTTTTCTCGCCCTGCCATGAGTGGTTGTGCCATAGACCCGTAATAGCTGCGGCCACATGCTCTTCTTCATCTGGCAGTACTTCCTTGCCATTGGATAAAAAGACATTGCCTGTTTCATAGACTGCCAAACTGTCATTTTGACGGGCGCTGTTGTATTTAACTACTTCCAATAGCTGCGGAATGATACTTAAGCGCAGAACACTACGGTCTTCACTCATCGGCATTGCCAGGCGGATCGCCTCGCGGGTTTCAAGGGCAAATTGCGCCGCTTTTTCTTCACTTGTCAACGAATAAGTAAAGGTCTGATATAAGCCTGCCCCTTCTAAAAAGTTGCGGACATCCCGGCGTTTCTTTTGGTATGCAGATAATTTTCCTGATGCCGTACCAACTGGCAAGGTTTTTGGGATATTGTCATAGCCATATAGGCGGGCAACCTCTTCAATTAAATCTTCTTCAATTTTAATATCACCGCGGCGTGTCGGAGCTGTTACGGTAATCGTATCTCCTTCAATGGCTGCTTCAAATTGCAAACGGTCAAAAATATCTTTTACCTGGCTCATCTCTAGACCGGTACCAAGTACGCGGTTGATTTTTTCCAGAGTAATGGAAACAACTGCCGGTTCAACTTTGAGGGTGTTAACCATTACTGTTCCTTCTAATACTTCACCGCCGGCGAATTTTGCCATTAAATAGGCGGCCCTTTCCCCGGCTAGCTGAACGCGGTTCGGATCCACCCCTTTTTCAAAACGTGCGCTGGCTTCGCTCCTTAACCCGTGGTCTTTTGAAGCCTTTCTAACCGTTTGTCCGTTAAAATAGGCTGCTTCTAACAATACGGTTGTCGTATCGGATGTCACTTCGGAATTGGCGCCGCCCATCACCCCAGCAAGAGCCACAGGCTCTGTTCCATTGGTTATAACAAGATGATCAGAAGTCAAGGTCCTCTCCATATCATCAAGGGTCACCAATTTCTCTCCGTCATGTGCCCGGCGGACCAAGATTTCTTTAGAGCCAAGACGGTCATAGTCAAAAGCATGCAAAGGCTGACCATATTCCAAAAGAATATAGTTCGTAATATCGACCACATTATTATGCGGACGGATTCCAGCATTCATTAACCGGGCCTGTAGCCATAGCGGCGAAGGGCCGATTTTGACATTTTTAATGATTTTGGCGGCATATAGCGGATTATCCTCATGTGCTTCTACCGTTACTTTTACATAATCCGCTGCCTTTTCGGCAGTTGGCTCGAGATTTGATTCCGGAAGCAAGACGTCTCTGCCAAGAATCGCGGCAACTTCATAAGCTACGCCAAGCATACTTAAACAATCAGCACGGTTTGGTGTCAGGCTGAGTTCAAGCACTTGATCATCCCTGCCCAATAAGGCTATGGCGTCAGCCCCCACTTCCGCCTCTTGAGGAAACACAAAGATCCCTTCTGAATATTCCTTTGGTACGATTTTCCCTTCAATGCCCAGTTCTTGCAAAGAACAAATCATGCCGTTTGATTCTTCGCCGCGAAGCTTCGCCTTTTTAATTTTAAAATTGCCCGGCAAAACAGCCCCGACCTTGGCTACAGCAACTTTCTGCCCTTTGGCGACATTTGGCGCACCGCAAATTATTTGAACCGGTTCCCCTTCACCGAGATCGACAAGGCATTTACTTAATTTATCAGCATTTGGATGCTGTTCACGTTCAAGCACATGCCCAACGACAACCCCTTTAATGCCTTTATTTAAAATCTCTACACCTTCTACTTCAATTCCGCTTTTCGTTATTTTTTCAGCCAGCTCGTCTGCTGTAACTCCTGTTAAATCGACATACTCCTGAAGCCATTTATATGAAACGAACATTCGTCTTCCTCCTCCTACTCATGTTTGGCAAATTGCATTAAGAACCGGATATCATCAGTATAAAAATGCCGGATATCATCAATGCCGTACTTCAGCATTGCAATCCGCTCCGGCCCCATGCCAAATGCAAATCCAGTGTATTTCTTCGAATCATAGCCGGCCATTTCCAGTACATTCGGATGAACCATACCTGCGCCCAAAATTTCAATCCAGCCAGTTTGCTTACAAACACTGCAGCCATGACCGCCGCATATTTTACAAGAAATATCCATTTCCACTGACGGTTCCGTGAATGGGAAAAAGCTTGGTCTTAAGCGGATTTCCCGGTCTTCGCCAAACATCTTTTTCGCAAATATTTCTAATGTTCCTTTTAAATCGCTCATGCGAATATTCTCGCCGACGACCAAACCTTCAATTTGCATAAATTGGTGGGAATGGGTCGCATCATCATTGTCACGCCGGTATACTTTTCCAGGGCAGATAATTTTAATCGGGCCTTTTCCCTGGTGCTTTTCCATCGTCCGTGCCTGTACCGGTGATGTATGGGTTCTGAGCAGGATTTCTTCTGTAATATAGAAGGAGTCCTGCATATCGCGGGCCGGGTGTCCTTTTGGCAAGTTTAATGCTTCAAAGTTATAGTAGTCTTGCTCTACTTCCGGACCTTCGGCGATCTCATAGCCCATGCCAATAAATAAATCTTCAATTTCCTCAATAATTCTTGTTAATGGATGATGATTACCAGCCTTGACCGGTCTGCCCGGCAATGTGACATCAATTGTCTCTGAAGCTAATTTTGCTTGTACCGCAGCTGCTTCCAATTCTGCTTGTTTTGTTTCGAGACGGGAGGCAATTGCTTCTCGTACTTCATTAGCAAGCGCCCCCATAATCGGCCGTTCTTCCGCCGAAAGCTTGCCCATTCCTCTCAGTACTTCGGTAATCGGACCTTTTTTGCCCAAATAGGCGACACGAATGTCGTTCAATTCTTTTAAGCTTGAAGACTGTTCAATTTTCTGAATAGCTTCAGCCTGCAATTCCTTTAATCTTTCTTGCATGTCGAATCCTCCTTATATTGTTTAGTGGTGTCAGGCACCAAATAAAAAAACCCCATCCCCAAAAGGGACGAGGTTATCATCGCGGTACCACCCTTATAAACACGTATGTATTGTGTTCACTTCATTGGAATAACGGCTCTTTAGCCGGTACATCTTTACAGTTCGTTCTGAACCGGTCCCGATGCCAACTCAGGAGGTGAACTTCTCTTGACCTTTCCATAAAGGTGCTTTCAGTCACGGCACCTTCTCCCTAAATGTCTCTTGCCAAGATACTTTTCTCCGTCATTGTTTTTATCTTCATCTACATTGTTCATTATTATATAACAAATTTTCTAATTTTCAAACCTGTTTGCACCTATTTTTTCAAATAGTATAAAAGAATTCCCGTGGCAACTGCGACATTGAGCGATTCACTTTTACCGTAGATCGGTATATAAAGATTCGCTGCAGTATTCGTAAGCAGCTCTTGATTGACACCATTTCCTTCATTTCCGACAATCAGTGCAAAAGAATCGCCAGGGGTAATTTCTGTGTAGAGCGAGGCATTCTCAAGTGCCGTTCCATATACGGGGATCATCTTCTCTTTCAATTTTGCTATCCATTCCTTAAGATCGCCTCTAATAATCGGCAGATGGAAGTGGCTTCCTTGGGCAGATCTTAGTACTTTTGAATTGTATAGATCTACACTGCCGCGGCCGACAATTACGGCATCGATTCCTGCCGCATCAGCTGTCCGGATCATTGTACCGAGATTTCCCGGGTCCTGAACCGCATCGATGAGAAGAAAGGTTTTCGCTTCATGTAAGCCTGTATCTGATTCCGTTTGCCGGCAAACGGCATAAATTCCTTGTGGTGCTTCTGTTTCCGATAAAGAATTCGAGATTTCTTCGGTCACTAATGTGACAGGTGTTGAACCGGCATCCAACCGCGAAGGTACTCCTGTTTTTTCGGAAACGATGATTTCTAACACCTGATCTTGTTGCTTGAGCGCTTCCTCCACTAAATGAAAGCCTTCAACTAAAAATGTTTCCGAGCGGTCGCGTTCTTTTTTGGTTAACAGTTTTTTCCACTGTTTTACTTTTGGATTTTGTAAAGATTGAACATATTTCAATGGCTTTTCCCCTTTTAAAAATACTGGCTATTTCATTATAACGAAAATACATAATAAAACCAAAAATTGAACAGAATATGGACGAAAGGAGCGGACAAATATGAATTTAAATTTACGCAATGCAATTATTCACAATGTCTCTAATAACACACAAGATCAGCTGGAAGATACAATTGTTGATGCGATTCAAAGCGGAGAGGAAAAAATGCTTCCCGGCTTGGGCGTCTTATTTGAAGTGATTTGGAAAAATTCATCAGAACAAGAGAAAAAAGAAATGCTCCAAACATTGGAAAGCGGGTTGAAGCATTAACATCTTTAGAAAAGCGGCCGATCGCCGCTTTTTTTATGCTTTATTTACGGTATTTAAACACTTATTTGCGAATTCAGCTATTTTATTTGCGATTTTTAAACATTTATTTGCGCATTCGGCCATTTTATTTGCGATTATTAAACATTTATTTGCGAATCTAAAAATCCCCGGCAAACAAACCGAGGATTATTCATACGTGATTTTATCTACCGTTTCGCGATCTAATCGTTTAATAACTTCCACAATAAGTTTAACCGCATTTTCAAAGTCATCTCGGTGGAGCATAGCGGCATGAGAATGGATATAGCGTGTTGCAATGGTGATGGCAAGTGCCGGAACTCCATTATGGGTTAAAGAAATGGAACCGGCATCCGTGCCGCCGCCAGGGATGGAATCAAATTGATAAGGGATGCCCAGCTCATCTGCCGTATCGGTTACCAAATCGCGCAGTCCTTTATGAGAAACAAGGGAGGCATCATAGACGACAATTTGCGGTCCTTTGCCCATTTTGCTCATTGCTTCTTTTTCGCTTATTCCAGGCGTATCGCCGGCAATCCCTACATCAACTGCAAAACCGATATCAGGCTCAATTTTATAAGTGGCTGTTTTGGCACCGCGCAAGCCAACTTCTTCTTGGACATTTCCTACACCATAAACAACATTAGGATGATCGACATCCTTTAATTGCTTTAACACTTCAACCGCAATGGCACAGCCGATCCGGTTATCCCATGCTTTTGCCAAGAGCATTTTTTCATTTTTCATCACAGTAAATTCAAAATAGGGAACGACCATATCGCCAGGGCGGATGCCCCATTCCTGTGCCTCCTCACGGCTTGAAGCACCGATATCGATAAACATATCTTTTATTTCAACCGGTTTTTTGCGTGCTTCAGGTGATAAAACATGCGGTGGCTTTGAGCCGATAATTCCTGTTACATCCCCTTTTCTCGTCACTATGGTTACCCGTTGGGCAAGCATGACCTGATTCCACCAGCCGCCGACAGGCTGAAAGCGGAGAAAACCTTTATCATCAATTTGCGTTACCATGAACCCAACTTCATCCAAGTGACCTGCCACCATGATTTTCGGGCCGCCCTCTTTGCCGGTCTTCTTAGCAATTAAACTGCCAAGTCCATCGGTAGTAATTTCATCTGCATATGGTGCTATGTATTTTTTCATGACTTCGCGTACTTCACGCTCATTGCCGGGAATTCCTCTCGCATCCGTCAATTCCTTCAGCATTGTCAGTGTCTCATCTAGCTTAGCCATTACCCAAACCCCCCTAGTATGTAGTACAACTTTATTATACCGAACTCAACGGACTTTTAACAATTTTCAAGCTAATAGTTATTCTCCTGCCGCTCGAAATTGACTTTATTCTTCGCTATATAGGCCTCCTCCATTTCCTTATCGGTAATTCCTAATAGCGAGGCCAGCTGTAAATAATCGGCAAATAATTTCATGTATTCCTCTACACTTTTGCTGTTCCTAAATGTGCCAATCTGCTCGTATACCTTTAAAAATTGCTCTGCAGCACTGAGTTCTGGCTGTTGCTTGGTGATTTCCATATCGAGTTCTGAAAAACCGCATTCAATTCCGAGGGATAAAATAAAATGGATCCCATCAACAAATTCTTCAAGTATGACTTCTTTTGGTGAAGCCGGCTTTATACTCCAAAATTTGAAGCAGCGTGTTTCATTTGCCAGCTCACCCAATTCCACCAATAAGGCAAGCACCTTTCTCGTAAATAAATCCTCATTCTCAAGCTGATGCTTTTCTTCAATATGCCGATCTAATGCACGTTGCATTTGAAATAGTTTCTGCAATTTCATTTCTTTCACTCTCCTTTGTTATAGAAAACGCCATCCTCAATTAGAGAATGGCGCTATATATAAAGTTACTTATTCAATTGAGCTTTTGCAGCATTTGCCAGTTCAGTGAATGCACCTGCATCGCTGACAGCAAGATCAGCAAGCATTTTGCGGTTTACTTCGATACCGGCAAGCTTCAGACCATGCATTAAACGGCTGTAAGAAAGACCGTTCATGCGAGCTGCTGCATTGATACGAGTAATCCAAAGTTTGCGGAAATCGCGTTTTTTCTGACGACGGTCACGAAATGCATATTGCAATGATTTCATAACCTGTTGGTTAGCAACTTTGTATAATCTATGTTTTGAACCGTAATAACCTTTTGCTAATTTAAGAATTTTTTTACGACGTCTGCGCGTAACTGTACCGCCTTTTACACGTGGCATGTTATTTCCCTCCTATAAAAATCATTCAAATTATTTCATGTCAGATAATAGATGACGAATACGTTTGAAATCGCCTTTTGAAACAAGCGCTGATTTGCGAAGTTTACGTTTTGCTTTTGTAGATTTATTCGCAAATAAATGGCTTGTATAAGCGTGATCACGCTTTAATTGACCAGTTCCAGTTCTTTTGAAACGCTTTGCAGCGCCACGGTGAGTTTTCATTTTTGGCATTGAGATATCCTCCTTATTACTTTTCGTTTTTAGGTGCTAAAACGAGGAACATACTCCGACCATCCATTTTAGGCTGTGCCTCAATGGCCGCTACTTCCTTACAGCTTTCAGCAAAACGGTCTAACACTTTCTGACCGATTTCTTTATGGGTAATCGCCCGGCCCTTGAATCGGATAGTGGCTTTTACCTTGTCGCCTTTTTCCAAGAACTTAATCGCATTTCGCAGTTTCGTGTTGAAATCATGCTCATCAATTGTTGGGCTTAGACGAACTTCTTTTACATTAATAATCTTTTGATTTTTCCGAGCTTCTTTCTCTTTCTTTTGCTGCTCGAATTTAAATTTGCCATAATCCATAATTCGGGCTACCGGAGGTTTTGCATTTGGTGCCACAAGTACCAAATCAAGATTTACTCTTCCGGCAATCTCCAGTGCTTCGTTTTTCGATTTAATTCCTAATTGTTCGCCGTTTTGATCAATCAGGCGGACCTCCCGAGCACGAATACCCTCATTTACTAACATGTCTTTGCTAATAGTTAGCCACCTCCAAGTTTCATCGTGAATACAATAGGGTCAAGACAAATAGAAAAACATTCCCTTATCAAACCATTATAAATGACACCAAGCTAACTGACAGGTTCATAAGTGTTTTCTATGATAAGTACACAAAAATGAGTGTGGATGAAAACACCCACACTCTACGTAACATAATCATTGCATTTAAACGTTCACGTAAAAACCTGCCAACTGCCTAAGCGTCAAATCAGGTGAGAAGCGGGTGCTTCTGCTTTTCCCAAAAATTTCGTATTCAATTTACCTTGTTTACTATACCATAAGCAAAGACGATGTGTCAATTAAACTTTTTAAACAGCAACGAAAACTATTTTAACAAGAAACAGAAGATTATTCAATATATTTTTTCAAAAATAAAAGGGAGGGCAAGCCTCCCTTTTACCCATTATCCGCGTTTTACTTCCGCTTTCAGTGCGGCTATAAATTCGTCAAATGGCTTTGTTTCGGATTTCTGTTCGCCATATTTACGGACATTGACGGCATTTTCCGCAACTTCTTTATCACCGACAACCAGCATATATGGAATCTTTTGCATTTGTGCTTCGCGGATTTTATAACCGATCTTTTCATCCCGACCGTCTAATTCCACTCGAAAGCCTTCTGCTTTCAACTGTTCTTGAACTTTTCTTGCGTAATCATAATGAGCTTCCGGCGAAACTGGAATGACTTGAACTTGAACAGGTGCGAGCCATGTTGGGAATGCACCTTTGTATTCTTCGATTAAGTAGGCAACAAAGCGTTCCATTGTTGAGACAACACCTCGGTGAATTACAACTGGGCGGTGCTGTTTGCCGTCTTCACCGACATATGTTAAATCAAAACGTTCAGGCAGTAAGAAGTCTAATTGAACAGTTGATAAAGTTTCGTCTTTGCCAAGAGCTGTTCTCACTTGAACATCAAGCTTAGGACCATAAAAAGCAGCTTCTCCCTCAGCTTCAAAATAGGACAATCCCATCTCATCCATAGCCTCTTTTAACATGCTTTGGGCTTTTTCCCACATCGTATCATCATCAAAATATTTCTCTTTATCTTGCGGATCGCGATAGGATAAACGGAAGGAATAATCTTTGATATTAAAGTCTTTATACACATCCAATATTAACTGAACAACACGCTGGAATTCTTCCTTAATTTGATCCGGACGAACAAAAATATGGGCATCATTCAGGGTCATTCCCCGTACGCGCTGCAGGCCGGACAGAGCCCCGGACATTTCGTAACGATGCATGGTGCCGAGCTCGGCAATACGGATCGGCAGCTCGCGGTAGCTGTGGATTGCATTTTTATACACCATCATATGATGCGGACAGTTCATCGGACGAAGCACTAATTGTTCATTGTCCATATCCATGATCGGGAACATATCCTCATGATAATGATCCCAGTGGCCGGAAGTTTTATAAAGGTCGACGCTGCCCATGACTGGTGTATACACATGGTTATAGCCTAGACTTAATTCTTTATCGACGATATAACGTTCAACGATGCGCCGGATCGTCGCACCTTTTGGCAGCCAAAGTGGCAGCCCTTGGCCGATCAATTGCGAATTGGTAAAGAGATTTAATTCTTTTCCCAGTTTGCGGTGATCACGTTCTTTCGCCTCATCTAAAAGACGAAGATGTTCTTTCAAGTCTTCTTTTTTGAAAAAGGCAGTACCATAGACTCGCTGCAGCATTTTATTATCGCTATTACCGCGCCAATAAGCACCGGCAATGCTCAATAATTTGAATTCTTTAATTTTCCCGGTTGATGGTACATGAACGCCGCGGCAAAGATCAAAGAATTCACCTTGCTGATAAATTGTGACTGTTTCCCCTTCCGGAATCGCTTCAATCAATTCCAGCTTATAGGGGTCGCCGATCTCTTTATAAAGCTGAATCGCTTCTTCCCGGGTGACTTCCTTGCGAATAATTTCAAGATTTTCATTGACGATTTTCGCCATTTCTTTTTCAATCTTTGGCAAATCTTCCGGAGTCAAGGACTCCTCCAAATCCATATCATAATAGAATCCGCCTTCGATGACAGGGCCAACGCCAAGCTTCACATTTGGAAAAAGCCGTTTAACAGCTTGCGCCATCAGGTGTGCCGTACTGTGGCGAAGCACTTCTAAGCTTTCTGGTGCATCCGGTGTAAGGATTTCGATTGAACCATCTTCATGAAGCGGACGGCTGAGGTCAACGAGTTTTCCGTTTAATTTTCCGGCAATTGCCTTTTTCTTCAGTCCTGGGCTGATCGATGCCGCAACTTCTTCCGTTGTTGTTCCATTCGGAAACTCTTTAACTGCTCCATCTGGAAACTTGAATTTCACAACGTCTGACATAACAATTCCTCCTTTGAAATGCGGAAGCGCCTTGCCCAGGGGCGACAAGCAAATGTTCTTTGAGATATCAAGTCTGCACTTTGACTTGATATCTCAAAGGTTATTTGACCTCGAGCCCCTAGGCGCTGGAGCTGGACATTTTTCAAATTTTGATAAATAAAAAACCCGTCCCTCACAAAGGGACGAGTTATCATTAACACGTGGTTCCACCCAATTTTTCATTTTTAAGTTTGTCTTAAAAATGACTTTAGGACAGTTAACGGTTGTTGCCGTCAACAATTACTTTCTTCCTATACAGATAAGAGTTCACTGTTGAAGTTTAAAGGCGGTAAGTACTTTTTCCGTGTTAGAAGGCTTTCAGCCGAGGCCTCCCTCTCTATAAACCGTAAAAAAATACTATTGTCCTTATCATTACTTTTGGCGCATCTTTTACTGGATTTTAGCTTAAAGCGTCTTTAAGCTTTGCTATGTAGGTTATTATAATGATTCATGTTTCAAAAATCAAGTATCCGCCAATTTTTCAATTTGCTCTTTCAACTTATAGAGGGCGCCTTGCTCTTTCATGATCACCCTTTCCTCAAAAATATTTTTGATTGTTCTGACCAGAGGGGCTTCCGCATCCCTGGTATAAAGATAAATGGTCTTGGGTGCCAGGGACAAAAGCGGGGCGATCGAAACGGAATCCACATAGACCGGATGATTCACCAGCAATTTGCGATCAATCATTCTCTTCAGATCACCTCGTTTGATTTCCTCTAATTGCTCATTAAATACGAGGATCTCATCATCTATTAGCAGATGCAATGTTTTCATTTTTGACTCCCGTCCTGCCAAAAATCCCCTCAGCATATGAACAAACATTTGATATTCCTGTTCCATTTTAAATTCATCAATGGAAACTTCTACGTAATTTTGAAGCAGCTGAAAGTATGGACGCAGGCGAAATTTTACAAAAGAATCAAAGGAAAAGGAAAGGTTCCCCTGAAAAACATGATGGATCGCTTCTTTAATTAACGGCTCCACATTGGTTTTTTTTAAAGTAACAGCTACATCCTCTCTTTGCCCTTCAAGAATCGAATAAATAATTTCTAGTATTTGTAGTTGTTCTTCTTCATCTTCATAAAAAAATTGATTTTTAATGATCTCCCGAAACCAGTCATCCCGTTTGATTTCAATAATAAATTGAAAAAAGGCCTGCTTGATCTGATGAAAAAAATCCGGACAATCTGAAACATTCACAATATGTTGGTCTTTATAAAGTTGGATGATAGAATCATTTGCATTCATATTTAAACACTTTAATAAGTGGTGATGAAACTTAATTGCATCCGCACGATTCTGGAAGATGATTTCTGCCAACCAAATCCCCCCCTTTAACCAAATCCTGTATTAATATATATGGAGGACTTGACCAAAATAGAAGAAGCAGAAGCCCTATAAAAAAGGATTGCAGAGAATTTTTCTGCAATCCCAGTATCAATTATAGATTTAGGTCACGTCCGGCGATTCGGACCACCGACAAAGACCGGTTCACTTAAGGTACGGATTCTTTCCATGATCCGGCGCGCTTTCATCTTCTCCTCTTCCCCGCGCTGACTGTATGCCAAATGATGTTCTAACGCAGAAAAATCAAAATTGGAAGTGAAAAAGGTAGGCAGGCTTTCCAGCATTCTGAACTGCAAGATGGGACCGAGTACTTCATCCCTTGTCCAGCTTGAAACCGCTTCTGCCCCGATGTCATCCAGCATTAAGATCGATTCCTTTTTCAGTGCTTCGATTTTTTCATTTAATGTTGAGTCAGCGATGGAACTTTTCAGTTCTCTAAACAATTCCGGAACGTAGACAATCATCGAAGAAATTTGTTTTTTCGCGAGCCTATTGGCGATTGCCCCTAATAAATATGACTTTCCGACACCAAATTTCCCGTAAAAATATAAACCTTTAACCGTTTTCCCCTGCTCGTAATTCATTAAAAATGAGACGGCTTTTTGAACAGCGTCTATTCGGGTTTCATCATGTTCAAAATCTTCGAAACTGGCAGCTAAGATATCTTTTGGGACATATAAACTCTTAATCATTTTTTCATTTTTCCGCTTTTCATCCGCTATTACCTTTCTTGGGCAACGTTCATAGCGGATATCAATAGAATTTCTCGTAATAATTAATTCCGGATGGTAGCCGTTCATAATGTTAATACATTGATCAAGGCTTTCACATCGGCTGCATTCCTTACTTTGGTTGATATATTCGTAAAGTTTGCCCCAGCTTCTCTCCAGCATTTCATCGGTTATTAAATCGCGATGTTTCCGGATAAAATCTCGAATATCCGAATGATTTAAGATCTCCTTCCGCATCTTTTCGTACCGCTTCTGAAAATTCTCGCTGGATGCCAGCTTCTTTAATGTATGGTTGATGTTTTCCATAAGTCACCGCCTATTCGTCAAGTGCCTTTAGCATTTCTTCAATTTCCCGCTTTTTAGCTGCAAAATCTGTATCCTTGTCCGCTTGTTTATCCGTTTTCTTGGGTGTTTCTTCATCAAACCAATCCGGCAATTTCTCTGTCCGAATTGGTTTTGTTCTTGTTGATTTTCCGGCTGTTTTATTGCCCTCAGACCAGCTGATATAGGTGCGATATTCACTTTTTGCCAGATCCATTGCTTCCTTCACCGTTTTGATCTGTTTTCTAGCCCAATGACTGGCAATCTTCTCCACATAGTTTTTGGAAAGCTTCATATCTGTCCTGAGCATGACAAAATGAATCAACACATTAATGACACCAGGAAGAAGCTTTTGTTTAAACATCACTTCTTCTATAATCTGAATATCGGCCTTCGATGGCTCTGCTCCACCAGAAAGATCTTTCAAAAACCGCAAAGGCGAAGTGGTTTCGATATAGCGAATGAGTTCTTCCTCTTTGGTTTTTGGTTCCGTTAACTGAACCCGGCTGCCATGAGGCTGAGTTCGTTCAATGAGGCTTGGGAGCTGATCATAGTTGACATATTGATACCAATCACGGGCTCCTTTTCGCAATTCTTCGATATCAATTTCTCCTGCCTCATTCATTGCACTTAGGATGATATTTTTCATTTCAATTGGATCGATCTGATAAAGAAAAGCCAGATTGCTAATAACTTCTTTCACCTTTGCTGTTAATGCCTTTTTTGGTACAAGCGATTCGTTTAAACCCGCCATTAGGAGATCAAAATCAAATGTATCAAGATCGATTTGGATTCCCTTTTGTTCGTGACGGCCGATAAACCGTTCACCTGCATCCGGCTCAAGCTCCGAGGGCACATTCTGCAAATATTGGAAACTTCCCGGAAAGCCCGATGCAAATACATCTTGAAATGCCTTTGTGATATTCAAATATTCTTTTTCCTTTGGAACTTGCTGGTCAGAGAAAAAGCGTTTTAGCCGGGCAAAATGATTCTTACCTATTTTTCGGTAAAGATAAATATTTAACATTCCATCCTGGAAAAATTGTTCTGGAGTAAGAGGAGGGATGAGCTCATATATAAACGAGCGTTCTTCTTCATCTTTTTTCATATAGGTTTTTAATAGCCCTATTCCTTCCAGCTTTAAACGGGCTTCGTATATGTCTTTTAAATTCATTCCAAGCAAGTTCATTAATAAATGATGGGAGGAAGATTCTGACCATAGTCGGTTTTCCTCCACTTCTGCCCAAAGGGTCATATACAAGCTAAGACAGGTTGAGCCAATTAAGGGCTGATAAAGAAACGTCAGCACTTTGCGGTCATAATCATAGAGCAGCCCATTCGCCGATACAATATAACGGTCAATAGGAAGAATCTCCTGCCAATGCTGTGCCATTTCCACTTTCGCCCCTTCTTATAAATTTTCTTCCGAAACAGCCTCTTCGGGCATTAATGATAAAAAGAGCTAAGGCTCTCCCTTTAGCTCCCTATGATTTTTCTTTTTTGATTAGTTCCTTTAATTCTTCAATAAAGACGTTGATATCTTTGAATTGCCGGTAAACTGAGGCAAACCGGACGTAGGCAACTTCATCGACTAGTGCCAGCCTGTCCATCACCATTTCACCGATTGTTTCACTATGAATTTCTGAAATACCCTGACTGCGCAGTGCCTTTTCTACCCCTTGTGTGATGTCTTCGAGCTCTTTAAGAGCCACCGGACGTTTCTCGCATGCTTTAATAAGGCCGCGCAAAATTTTATCACGGCTGAATTCTTCTCTGGTACCTTCTTTCTTTACTACAATTAAAGGAATTTCTTCAATTTTCTCAAATGTAGTAAAGCGATACCCGCATTCTTCACATTCTCTTCTTCTTCTGGTAGCTCGTCCTTCATCAACCGGGCGAGAATCGAGCACGCGTGTACCATAATGCTGACACGAAGGGCATTTCATCGTCAATCAACTCCAAATCATAAAGCAATAAATCCATAACGTACTCCATACTTTCCTACTCTTATCTTATAAAAAACAGCACTGTTTCACAAGTAGAAGTATCTTATTAAGTTTTTATTTCGTTCCGATCATGGTATGTAATTGGTTAATCCGTTCATAGTAGGAGTGAATCCGCTTTTTCAAATCAGGGTAAATGCCAAATAAAGAGAATTTCTCCGTAGAAATCGTAAAATCAACCGCCGTTTCCATCGGTTTCACATTCACAATCGTGGCAACAAGAAAACAGTGGAATGGCCTGCTGATTTCAACGGCAATTTCTCCATGTTCCTTGGAAACTGTGGTAACCCTGCAGTCTGCATCTTCCCTGAACATTTTTTCAACAGATTCGAATAATTGATGAAACGATGCTTTATAATAATGTGTTTTTAATACAGCGTCCGAACTCCGATCGGATGTTTCAATTTCTCTTTTAAACCGAGTTAAAAAATTAGCCATATAAACCCCCTAAAGATCATGGTACATATTATTATAAAGCATTTTCCGGAAAATATAAAAAGAGGTGTATACCATACACCTCTTTGTTTTTCAGTATTCAAAAAATTATAATACTTTTGCCTGTTTTACTTGCACTGGTCCCATTCCGCGCGGAATTTCAATTGTTTCACGGGTTTCAGCATTAAATGCCTCCGCAATATAATCAGCAGCAATATTTGGGTTTAAATTCCCGCATGTATATACGTCAATGCTTGCATATCCATGTTCAGGAAAGCTATGAATCGTAAGATGTGATTCTGAAATAATGACTACGCCGCTTACACCCTGCGGAGCAAATTTATGAAAAGCTACCTCACGGATCTCTGCCCCTGATTTAAGTGCTGCTTCAACAAAAGTTTTTTCAATAAAATCAATATCGTTTAATTTCTCAAAGTTGCATCCCCATAATTCAGAGATAACGTGTCGTCCCATCGTTTCCATTCCGGTTCCCCCTCTTACCTTTTTGAGTCCTTCTCAAAATCCTGATATTGACGGTATCAGAGAAACTACCACGGGGGAAAGTTAGTCCAAAGAGGTCCTAACCCTTTAAGTAGTTTATTGCTACCTAATTTTAAGAAGTTCACGATGACTAGTATACTTTGTTTATATTTTTTTTGCAACCTATCATTTTAAAATTTTTTTATCGAAAATCAAAAAAAGCATCGTAAATAAGGTAAAAAAGGGGCTG
>NZ_BCUZ01000006.1 GCF_001591485.1 Neobacillus fumarioli NBRC 102428
AAATATAGTATTAAAATTATTGTTTTGTACAAAGTAAAGAATAACAGACAGCAAATGCAACTCAAAAAAATAAAGCATAATTTTTCCAACAGAAAAATTATGCTTTATTTTTTATTTATATTATTCTTGAGATTCCACCTATGTATGGTGGAGACGGTGGGAGTCGAACCCACGTCCAAAGATATCGGCACTTAAGCTTCTACGAGTGTAGTCGACATATTGGCGTTTCGCTGATCCTTTTGCCTATCGACGGGCGTCCGGTCAGCTAGCCTGGTTGTTCTCTTCCTTCATCCTCAGGCGGTGGAATCCGGCGTAGCCCACTCAGAGTGAGTCCCTTACCCTACCACATGGGCGATGGAGGGAGGAACCGCTAAGCGCTATTAAGCAGCTAAAGCGAAAGATTTGTTAGATTTGCCAGTTATTGGCTTTGACGTTTTAACGAGGCCGATCCCCTCGACTCGCAACTTAAGCTCGAACTATCCCTGTCGAATCCGTAGCGTCCCCATATGAAAATTAGACGTTTTGGAAACTGGCAAGTTGTTCTCGCATAAGTTTGCGTCGCATCCTAGCGACAAACTTATTATAACACATTCTGTTTATTTTTCAATTGTAAACTTTTGTAACTCATACATTACATCTTCTGCCGCTCGCGGAAGGCTCGTTCGATTTCCCGCTTCGCTTCTTTCTTCTTTAAATCTTCGCGCTTGTCGTAATTCTTTTTCCCTTTGGCCAAGCCAATTTGCACTTTACAAAAACCGTTTTTCAAATAGAGCTTTAATGGAATAATTGAATAGCCTGCCTCTTTTGCCTCGCCATATAATTTATTGATTTCCTTTTTATGAAGCAATAGCTTGCGCGTCCTAAGAGGATCATGATTATACCGGTTCCCTTGTTCGTATGGACTGATATGCATCCCGAAGATTTCTGCTTCCCCGTTGTGAATACGAACATAGGAATCTTTTAGGTTGACACGGCCTGCACGAATCGACTTAATTTCGGTACCCTGCAGGACGATCCCGGCTTCATATGTTTCCTCGATAAAATAGTCGTGAAAAGCCTTCTTATTTTGGGCGACTATTTTTCCTTCACCTTTTGGCATCTGTTTCACCTCTTTTATCGTTTTCATTTTAACAGAAAAAAGGGCCGTTATAAAAGCCCTCCTTCGAATTATCTTTTCTTTTTATGTTTTTTGCTTTTCGAAACTGGCACATTCTCGTAAAATTTACGTTTTTTCTTCGGTTTGCTATTTTGAGTTTTTTTGCCGTCCTGTTTCGCTCGGGTCGGTTTTTCTTTTCCGTTGTCAGTTTTAAATACTTTTGCGGGCTGGCTTCGGTCCCGGCGAGGGGTGCCCTTCATGCCGACGATTTCAAAATCTATCGAATGCTCTTCTTTATTGACTTTCACCACACGGACGGTAATTTGATCACCAATCCGGAACACATTACCAGTTCGCTCGCCAATCATCGCATAATGACGCTCATCGAAACGATAATAATCATCCGTCATGTAGCTGACATGGACAAGGCCTTCGATTGTATTCGGCAGTTCGACAAACATCCCGAAATTGGTAACGGAGCTAATGATCCCGTCATACTCTTCCCCAATCTTGTCCTCCATGTATTCCGCTTTTTTCAGTTCATCCGTATCCCGTTCTGCATCAACGGCGCGGCGCTCCATTTTGGAAGAATGTTCGGCGATATCAGGCAGCAGGGCATTCCATTTTTCCCGCGTTGTTTCATCCAACTTTCCTTCTATTAAATACGTACGAATCAGACGATGGACAATCGTGTCGGGATATCGGCGAATCGGCGATGTGAAATGTGTATAGAATTGTGTTGAAAGACCAAAATGCCCCAAGCTTTCCGGATCATATTTCGCCTGCTGCATCGAGCGAAGCATCACGGTTGACACGACCATTTCTTCAGGTCTGCCTTGGACCGCTTCAATAATTTCCTGCAAAGCCCTTGGATGCACTTGATTGGCCGTCCCTTTAACAATCAGCCCGAAGTTAGTAATAAACTCGAAAAATTTACGCAGTTTGTCTTCCTTCGGATCTTCGTGAATCCGGTAAATAAACGGCACATCCATCCAATGAAAATGTTCAGCGACCGTTTCATTGGCAACCAGCATAAATTCTTCAATGAGTCTTTCTGCCACTGAACGCTCCCGAAGCACAACATCTGTCGGCTTTCCATTTTCATCAACCAGCACTTTTGATTCTTTAAAATCAAAATCAATCGCACCGCGAGTCATCCGCTTATTTCTAAGAATAGCCGCCAGTTCTTCCATTAATTCAAACATCGGTACCAACGATTCATAGCGGGCCCTTGTCTCCTCATCCTTGTCCACGAGAATTCTGTTTACGTCATGATAGGTCATACGTTCCGTTGTTTTTATCACGCTTTGAAAAATTCCATGGGAAACAACGTGGCCGGCTGAATCGATTTCCATTTCACACGATAATGTCAGACGGTCCACTTTCGGATTCAACGAACAAATTCCATTGGATAAACGATGTGGAATCATCGGAATGACACGATCGACCAAATAAACACTCGTTGCCCTGTCGGCTGCTTCCTTGTCAATAGGTGAACCTTCTTCTACATAATAACTGACATCGGCAATGTGTACCCCAAGCTTGTAGTTGCCATTCTCAAGCTTCGTTACAGTAACCGCATCATCAAGATCTTTAGCATCAGCTCCGTCTATCGTGACAATCGTTTCATTCCTTAGGTCACGGCGATTGGCGATCTCACTTTCATCAATGGTGTCAGGCACCTCCATGGCCTGCTCGAGAACTTCATCAGGAAATTCCAATGGCAGTCCGTGCTTATGTATGATGGAAAGAATATCTACTCCAGGATCATTTTTATGACCAAGGATGTTGATGACTTCACCTTCCGCACTTTTTCTCCCTTCCGGGTACGAGGTTAGCTTTACAATCACTTTATGCCCTTCGACCGCGCCTTTAGAGGCTTCCTTTGGGATAAAAATATCACTGGTAAATTTCTTATCATCAGGAATGACAAAACCAAAATTTTTACTCTCTACATAGGTTCCAACAATTTGCTGAATGCCGCGTTCAATAATCCGAATGATCGTCCCTTCGCGGCGCTGACCAGAACTTTCCGAAGAAACACGGACTAACACGGTATCTCCATGCATGGCATTTCTTGTTTCGGTAGGGGGGATAAAAATATCGTCCATTCCAGGTTCATCAGGAACAACGAAGGCAAATCCTTTCGCATGCCCGGTCAGCTTGCCGCGTACAAGATTCATTTTTTCCGGAAGCCCATAACGGTTTGCCCTCGTACGGACGACCATCCCCTTTTCCTCCATCTGAACAAGAGCTTTGACAAATTCTTTAAAATCACTGGAGTCCTCAATGCCAAATGCGGCTTCCAGCTCTTGTACTGTCAGCGGCTTGTACGCCTCATCTTTCATATAATGCAAAAGCTTTTCAATATGCTTTTGTATGTTATCTTCCAAATTAATCCCTCCTTTTATAGATGTCTATTCATGCCAATCGAGCTTTTCCAAGAAGGCATATACATCTTCATGCAGCTGTTCCCGCTCTCGATCAAGGGTAATTACATGTCCTGATTCTTCATACCATTTCATTTGTTTCACGGTTGATTCGATTTCATTGTAGATGATATTGGCGCTTTCTGTGTTAATCATGTTGTCGTGTCGTGCCTGAACAACGAATGTTGGGGCGTAAATCATATCAATGTTTTCCCGGACTTCTGAGATTAACCCTTGAAGTGCCTTGAGTGTTCTCATCGGTGTTTTTTTAAACTCGTTCATTTCCATTTCGATTTGCTCGTCGGTTTTTCCTTCCCGTTTTTTAAATTCCCGGGCATACTCAAGAACCCCTTCGTACATGACTTCTTCGCTTTTGATATACATGGGCGCACACATCGTCACAATTCCTTTTATAGGCACAGTATATCCTAATTTCAAGGAAAATACGCCGCCAAGGGAAAGTCCGGCGACCGCAATTTCTTCGTGTCCTTTATTTTTCAAAAACTCGTAACCATTTACAACATCCTGCCACCAATCTTCCGGTCCAGTATAGACCAGTTCTTCAGGAGGTACCCCGTGACCCTTATAATGTGGGGCATGACATGTATAGCCTCGTTTCTCCAGAAACCGGCCCAACATCCGAACGTCAGATGAATTGCCGGTAAATCCGTGAAGCAAAAGAACGGCTCTCTTCCCTCCTTCAAAAGTAAATGGTTTCGGAAGTGAAATCCTCATGATGAAAAACTCCTTTTAATCCTTTAATATCGCTATTCTTTAGTTTAAGCAATGAAGATGGGAACATTCCAGAAAAAAGGCTTGATTCTATCATTTATCTTTATATACCAGCAATATACCGAATCACTAGATTAAATAGATTTAAAAAGTGTACGGCCTTACCTTACAACCGTACACTTATTTTAAAACACGATAAATTTTTGTTTAGTTAGAAGTGCATATGATAATCGCTAAGAACACTTCTGCCTCCTTAAAGGAATCCCTCTTCTATGATTCTGCTCTTACCGGAGTAATCGGCTGTTTCCCATTTAATACATTCATCACATTATCCGCTGCTAATTGAGCCATGTTCATTCTCGTTTTTACGCTTGCACTTCCAATGTGTGGAAGGGTCACAACATTGGGTAGCGATAATAACGGATGATCAACCCTGATTGGCTCTTGTTCAAACACATCCAGACCAGCCCCCCAGATTTCTCCATTCTTTAATGCTTGATATAGTGCATCCTCATCCACTATTCCGCCCCTTGCTGTGTTAATGAGAATGGCATTCTTTTTCATAAGGGACAATTCTTTTTTACCAATCAGATGATGCACTTCTTTACTGTATGGGATCATGATGCAGATAAAATCGGAATGCTGCAATAATGGTTCCATCTCCATGTAGTGAATACCCAACTCTTGTTCTTTATCTGGCTTCCGTGTCCGGCTATAGTAAAGCACCCTCATATCAAATCCTTTTGCCCGTTTGACGAGTGCTTCTCCGATTCTTCCCAAACCGATAATCCCCAACGTGGCACCATAAATATCTTGTCCAGTCAGCTGCATTAACGACCAGGCTCCCCATTCCCCGCTTCGCAAGTAATCAGAGGCGTACACTATTCTTCTTGCTGCCGCCATTAAAAGCGCAAACGTTAAATCAGCTGTTGTTTCAGTCAGGACTCCGGGAGTATTCGTTACAATGATTCCCTTCCTTGCTGCGGCTTGCACATCGATATTGTTATACCCTACTGCCACATTGCTGATGACCTTTAAATTTTGCGCCTTATAGATCACCTCTTCGTCTATTTGTTCCGTTAAGAGACAGATAAGACCGTCAATATCCTCTACTTCTTTTAACAAAACCTCTCTCGGAACCGGGACATCTTCCTGATCCCACATTCGAACCTGAAAATGGCTTGACAGTTTCTCAATGATTACTTCCGGTAGTTTTCTGGTTATGTAAATTGTTTTTGGCAAAAAATCCCCGCCTTTCAAGTTTATCATCCCATAACGACTAAAACCCGGCTCCCAGGCCGGGTTTTAAGAAATTAAATTTTAAAGTAAGTAACCGCAAGAGCAAGCAAGAAAAAGAGCACAGATAATACAACTGTAATACGATGTAACACTAAATCAATTCCCCGCGCTTTTTGCTTGCCGAAGAGCTGTTCAGCGCCGCCGGAAATTGCACCGGATAATCCAGCGCTTTTACCTGCTTGAAGTAAGACAACCGCAATTAGCGCGATACTGACGATGACTAATAATATAACGACAAATGTATGCATAAGGGTACCTCCTGACGTACTTTTCCCAGTATTTTTAATTTACCATACTAACCTCCATTTCACAATAGAAGTTAATATGACAAGCTTTTGGTTTTTGTGCGCCTTCTCTTACTCAGGTTCTACCTTAAAATTCTTTTCGATAAAAGCCATTTCTTCCTTAGGCGTGGCCATTCCAGTTGCTTTTCCAATTGTTCCGCCTTGCAGATCCCAAATTGTATTATGATCTTTATCTATCTGCGAAAAATCCCCAGCTGCCCACCGTTCCAAAATGTCCTTATAAGTAAGATGGGAAAGCAATCTAATTATATTTGCGAATTAGCAGGGTTTATTTGCGAATATCAACCTTATATTTGCGATTTTGCTCCTTTTATTTGCGAATTAATAAGTTTTATTTGCGAATCCATATGAATAACAGCAAAAAACCCTCTGCTTAGCAGAGGGTTTCGGTTAAACATTATTTTTTCAAGTTATAGAAAGATTTAATTCCATTGTATTGTGCTGTTTCAGCCAATTGGTCTTCGATGCGAAGCAATTGGTTGTATTTCGCAATGCGGTCCGTACGGGACGGAGCACCTGTTTTGATTTGGCCGGCGTTGGTTGCAACAGCAATGTCAGCGATTGTGCTGTCTTCTGTTTCACCGGAACGGTGAGAAATAACAGCCGTATAGCCTGCACGTTTTGCCATTTCGATGGCTTCAAACGTTTCTGTAAGTGTACCGATTTGGTTTACTTTAATTAGGATTGAATTAGCAATGCCTTTTTCGATGCCTTCAGCGAGTTTTTTCGTATTGGTAACGAATAAGTCATCGCCTACTAATTGAACTTTTTGCCCAATGCGCTCTGTTAATAGCTTGTGGCCTTCCCAGTCGTTTTCATCTAAGCCATCTTCGATTGAGATGATTGGGTATTTTGAAACAAGCTCTTCATACCAAGCAACCATTTCTTCAGATGTCTTCACTTTGCCTTCGCCTTCTAAGTGATATTTGCCGTCTTGTTTGTTGTACAGTTCAGAGGAAGCTACGTCCATTGCTAACATCACTTCTTCGCCAGGTTTGTATCCTGCTTTTTCAATTGCTTCGATAATTGTTTGCAATGCTTCTTCATTTGATTTCAAGTTTGGCGCAAAACCACCTTCGTCACCAACAGCCGTATTGTAGCCTTTGTCTTTTAATACTGATTTTAAGTGGTGGAAAATTTCTGCACCCATTCTTAATGCTTCTTTAAAGCTAGGTGCGCCGACAGGCATGATCATAAATTCCTGAATGTCAACGTTATTGTCCGCATGCGCGCCGCCATTTAAGATGTTCATCATTGGTACTGGAAGCTGTTTTGCATTGAAACCGCCAAGGTATTGATATAATGGCATGTCCAAGTAGTTCGCAGCCGCGTGAGCAACGGCAAGGGATACACCAAGAATCGCGTTGGCGCCTAATTTTCCTTTGTTTTCAGTTCCGTCAAGTTCAATCATTGCTTTATCAATAGAAACTTGGTCAAGTACGCTGTAGCCTTCGCCAATTAACATTGGAGCAATAATTTCGTTAACATTATTTACAGCTTTTAAAACGCCTTTGCCAAGGTAGCGTTCTTTATCGCCGTCACGAAGCTCAACTGCTTCATATTCACCTGTTGAAGCACCGCTTGGAACTAAAGCGCGGCCAAATGCGCCTGATTCAGTGAAAACTTCGACTTCTACGGTAGGATTTCCGCGGGAATCTAACACTTCACGAGCATAAACATCAGTAATATATGGCATGATGATCTCTCCTTAAAAAATATTTTATATGGAATGGGCGGTAGGAAACCGCCTTGCAAAAACTATTTTATCAGTGATTTTCCCGTCATTTCTTTCGGCTGGGGTACCCCTAACAATTGCAACATAGTTGGAGCCAAGTCGCCAAGGATGCCGCCATCGCGCAGCTCAATTCCCTTCTTGGTGACAATCACCGGAACCGGGTTGGTCGTATGAGCCGTCATTGGCTCGCCTTCCAACGTAACGACTTCATCGGCATTTCCATGGTCAGCAGTGATAATAGCAGCACCGCCTTTTTCAAGGATAAGGTCCACGACTCTCCCTAAACATTCGTCAACTGCTTCTACAGCTTTAATGGTTGGCTCCAGTTTACCAGAATGGCCGACCATATCCGGATTGGCAAAATTCAATATAATCGCGTCAAATTTATCTGCTTCAATTTCTTTTACCAACGCATCTGTTACCTCATATGCGCTCATTTCCGGCTTCAGATCATAAGTAGCAACTTTCGGTGAATTGATCAGAATCCGTTCTTCACCAGGGAATTTCTCTTCACGGCCACCGCTCATAAAGAACGTTACATGCGGATATTTTTCCGTTTCAGCAATTCGGAGCTGTTTCAGATTATGTTGTGATAAAACTTCCCCTATTGTATTATCAAGGTTTGTCGGTTTAAAAGCAACATATCCATCGACAGTCTCACTGAAATGAGTCAAGCAGACAAAATATAAATGTTGCGGATGCTTTGGTCCGCGGTCAAACGAACGGAAGTCTTCATTTGTGAATGTATTGGAAATTTGAATCGCACGGTCAGGACGGAAATTGTAAAAAATGACCGCATCGTTATCTTTGATTGTTGCGACAGGCTGGCCGTCTTCTTTCACCATCACAGAAGGAATGACGAATTCGTCAAAAATCCCATGTTCATAGGAATCCTTCACCACATCCAGCGGATTGGTGTATGTCGGGCCTTCGCCATATACCATGGCGCGATAAGATTTTTCCACGCGTTCCCAGCGCTTATCCCGATCCATAGAATAATAACGTCCGGAAATCGTTGCGAACTCCCCAACACCATACTCCTTCATTTTGTCCAGTGTTTCCTGAATATATGTTGGTGCTGTTTGCGGACCGACATCACGGCCATCAAGGAAGGCATGAACATAAACTTTTTCAATGCCTTCGTCTTTCGCAAGTTTCAGCAATGCAAACATATGGTCAATATGGCTGTGAACACCGCCATCTGACAAAAGCCCGAATAAATGCAGGCTTGTACCATTTTTCTTGACATGTTCCATTGCTCCGAGGAAGGTTTCATTTTTGGCAAATTCACCTTCACGGATGGCAATGTTTACCCGGGTTAAGCTTTGATACACGATTCGGCCGGCACCAATATTTAAGTGTCCGACTTCAGAGTTTCCCATTTGACCTTCAGGGAGTCCGACTGCTTCTCCGGATGCCGTTAAATGGGTATGCGGAAACGCCTTCCAATAACGATCAAAATTCGGCTTTTTCGCCTGTGCTACAGCATTACCCTTTACTTCATCTCTGCAGCCAAATCCGTCTAAGATGATCAGGGCTACCGGAGCTTTACTCATTTTTGCCCGCCTCCAGTAATTGTAAGAATGATTGTGCCTCAAGGCTCGCACCGCCGACTAATGCTCCGTCAATATCTGGCTGTGCCATGTATTCCTTAATATTGGACGGTTTTACACTGCCGCCGTATTGAATTCGAATGGCTTGAGCAGCCTCTTCTGAAAATTGCTTGGCAATCACTTGGCGAATATGGGCACATACTTCGTTTGCATCTTCCGCTGTAGAAGATTTCCCTGTGCCGATTGCCCAAATTGGTTCATAAGCAATTACCGTTTGCTTCACTTGTTCCTCTGTTAAACCTGTCAATGCTTTTTCAATTTGGTGACCGACAAGACTCATCGTTTCGCCATTTTCTCGTTGTGCTAATGTTTCACCGCAGCAAACGATTGGTATTAGGTTATATTTGAATGCAGAAAGTACTTTTTTATTAACAGAATCGTCTGTTTCATTAAACATTTCCCGGCGCTCAGAGTGTCCGATAATCACGTATTCGACGCCGAGGTCTGCAAGTGCTTTCGGGCTAATTTCACCGGTATATGCGCCGCTTTCTTCAAAATGCATGTTTTGGGCACCGATTTTTACATCCTTGCCTTCGACAGCTTCAACTAATGCTTGTAAAAATAAAGCGGGTGCACAGATTACTGAATCCACTTTGTCTGAAGCGGGTACAAGACCCTTTACTTCTTCCGCAAAGCTTTTTGCTTCGGAAAGGGTTTTGTGCATTTTCCAATTGCCCGCGATGATTGATTTACGCATGCTAAGCACATCCTTTCTGTCGATATATTTAAAATTGTGACGCTATCTGGCTAAATTGTGTTGATATATTCGAAAAATGTGTTGATATTCAGTTAATTTATTTATCGTTCAACGCCACTACGCCCGGCAATGCTTTTCCTTCCATAAATTCCAGTGAAGCACCGCCACCGGTGGAAATGTGGCTCATTTGATCTGCCAAGTGGAATTTTTCAACTGCTGCTGCTGAGTCTCCGCCACCAATAATAGAGTATGTATCCTTTGCATCAGCAAGCGACTGTGCTACGGCTTTTGTTCCGCCGGCAAACTTATCCATTTCAAATACGCCCATAGGTCCGTTCCAAATTACAAGCTTCGATTTTTGAATAACATCACGATAAATTTCACTTGTTTTCGGCCCAATATCAAGTGCTTCCCAATCAGCAGGAATTTCTTCAATTGATACAACCTTTGTATTAGCATTTTCAGAGAAGTCATCCGCAACAACAGCATCCACCGGCATGTAGAAGTTAACACCTTTTGCTTTTGCCTTTTCCATAAAAGATTTAGCTAAATCAATTTTATCCTCTTCAAGCAAAGATTTCCCAATCTCAAAGCCCTTTGCCTTGACAAAAGTATAAGCAAGTCCGCCGCCAATGATTAAGTTGTCGACCAGATCAAGCAGATTTTCTATCACGCCAATCTTGTCCTTTACTTTGGCGCCACCAATAATTGCAGTAAACGGACGATCGGGGTTCGAGAGCGCCTTGCCAAGAACATCCAGTTCTTTTTGCATAAGAAAGCCGGAAACAGCTGGCAGATAATGAGCAATTCCTTCTGTTGAAGCGTGGGCACGATGCGCAGCACCAAAGGCGTCATTCACATACACATCTGCAAGCTCAGCAAATGCTTTGGCAAGCTCGGGGTCATTCTTTTCTTCGCCCGAATAGAAGCGGACATTTTCAAGAAGCAGAACGTCGCCTTCCTTCATAGTGGCAATAATCGCTTTAACGGAATCGCCAAAGGCTTCATCTGCTTTTTTCACATCTTTTCCAAGTAATTCGGATAGTCTAACCGCAACTGGAGTCAAGCGCAATTCTTCTACAACTTTGCCCTTAGGTCTGCCTAGATGGCTGGCTAATATCACTTTTGCCCCTTGATCCATTAAATATTGAATCGTTGGCAATGCAGCAAGAATCCGTGTTTTGTCCGTGATTTTTCCATCTTGCATCGGCACGTTGAAATCAACCCGGCAAAAAACGCGTTTGCCCTTTACATCGATATCTTTTACTGTTTTCTTGTTCATGGACAAGGCCTCCTCAATTTTTTTGAAAAAACCATGAAAAAAAGAGGGGGGAATCCTCCCCGCTCCCCTTTGGAAATACATTTAACATTATACCCATTTAAAGAATGGATTTCCATTCTTAATTACGGGATCCATTAAAGTCCTTTTGAAGCGATATAATCAACAAGGTCTACAACGCGGTTTGAGTAGCCAACTTCGTTATCGTACCAAGATAATACTTTCACCATATTGCCTTCAATTACCATTGTAGAAAGGGCATCGATGGTAGATGAAACCGTTACGCCGTTATAGTCACTAGAAACTAATGGAAGTTCGCTGTAAGCTAAAATTCCTTTTAATTCACCTTCAGCTGCTGCTTTAAGGCTAGCGTTTACTTCTTCAACGGTTACCTCTTTCTCTAATTCAGCAACTAGGTCAACAATGGAAACGTTTGGAGTTGGCACGCGCATTGCCATACCATTTAATTTGCCTTTTAATTCCGGTAAAACAAGAGCAACTGCTTTTGCTGCACCAGTCGTAGTTGGGATCATGTTTTGTGCTGCAGCACGAGCACGGCGGTAATCCTTATGTGGTAAGTCAAGGATTTGCTGGTCATTTGTATAAGAGTGAACAGTTGTCATCATACCGCGTTTGATGCCGAACTTATCATTTAATACTTTTGCAAATGGCGCCAAGCAGTTTGTGGTACAAGAAGCATTGGAAATAACGTGGTGGTTAGCTGGGTCATATTTGTCTTGGTTTACACCCATAACGATGGTGATATCTTCATTCGTTGCCGGAGCAGAGATAATTACTTTCTTTGCACCTGCTTCTAAGTGTTTTGCAGCATCTTCTCGTTTGGTAAAACGGCCAGTTGATTCAACGACTACGTCTACTCCAAGGTCACCCCAGCCAAGTTGTGCAGGGTCGCGCTCAGCAAGAACTTTTACTTTATGGCCGCCTACTACTAAGTATTCACCATCAACTGTTACGTCTTCTGCAAGCGTGCCGTGAACGGAATCATATTTTAAAAGATGAGCAAGCATGTTTGCATCTGTTAAGTCATTAATTGCCACGATTTCTACATTGCTGTTTTTCAATGCTGCACGAAATACGTTACGGCCAATGCGTCCAAATCCATTAATACCAACTTTCACTGTCATGATCAATTTCCTCCTTTGTTTGGGTAAGGATATATTTTTTAAAAGGGATTAACCTTTCAATAACTTGTTTGCGGCACCTTCATCTGTAATTAAAATGGTTGATTCTGGTGCTTGCTTCATGTAAGCCTTGATTGCTTTTGCCTTTGAAGCGCCGCCCGCGACGGCAATAACATTTGGAATATGAGCAAGGTCATTCAGCTGCAGACCGATTGTCAGCACCCTGTGAACAATCCTGCCTTCCTCATTGAAATAATAGCCAAATGCTTCCCCTACAGCTTGTTCCTTTTCGAGCTTTTGCAAAATTTCAGGACTTGATTTCCTGCGCTCTGCCATTGTAATCGCATCACCAATTCCATGAAGAACCATGTTTGCCGACTGAATAAGGGTTAACACTTCATGGATTTCAGGCTCTTTGGCAAGAGAGTCATAAATTTCAGCGCTCACCTGCCCAGGAACATAGAGGACTCGATGTTTTGAATGGGTCCTTTCTGCCATCTTGGAGCAAATAGAATTTGCCTGATTATGAACATCCTCTCCGACACCGCCTCTTGCCGGTACGAATAATAGTTCCCCGTCACTAAGTTCAGGGGTTAATCGTTCAGCGACAGCGGCCATCGTGGAACCGCCAGTAACAGCGATGATATTGTTCCCTTTAAGCAGTTTTTTCATGCTGATCGCACATGCCTTGCCGAGCTCTCCTTTGGCCATTGGCGACTCATCGCAGTCGCCGGGGACGATCATAACTTTACGAATACCGAGCTGGTGTTTTAATTCCAACTCCATCACATCAAATCCCTTTAAGTCGCGCACGAAACCTTCAAGATCTTCCAACAAATTCCTTCCTTCAGGAGTCAAACTCATTCCCATTGTGTTAATGTCAATAAGATTTTGTTCTTTGAGGAAGTCTACTTCACTGCGGAGAACTCTTTCGGTAAGTCCAAGACTTGCAGCTAAACTCCTTCTGCCGACAGGCTGCATCATCCCTATATACCGAAGAATGGAATGCCGCTTCTGCAGGACTTGAAGGAAGTCGGGTAATAATCTTTTGGTGATATCAATAAATGATTGCATGACTTCATGCTCCTTTATTATATGCTGTTGGTCAAAAAGTGTCCATCATAGACATATTATGTCCCACCATCTCCCAAAAAAAAATTACCCCTTTGTACATTTTTATTGTAACAGGAGTAAAAATTGATTTCAACTTAAAAACAAGCCTTTTTTTCTTGCAAACGGTTCCTTATGTCTATTTTATCAATTTGCCCAAATGCCACTTCTTCACCGTCAATCAGAACCACAGGAATCATTAGCCCGTAACGTTCTGTTAATCCATCGCTCTGATCAATATTAATCTCTTCAAGCACAAACTCCCATTCCTTTTGCAATTCAAGCAGCGCACCCTTCGCCTTTTCACATAAATGACAGCCAATCCTCGTATAGAATGTGATCACTGTTTGTGTCATTTCTACAAATCCTTTCGGCTTAATTATATCTTTTTCTTTTGGAGGATGAAGGAATGTTCATTTGATCGCGGTATTTGGCGACGGTGCGTCTTGAAACGACAATTCCTTCCAACGTCTTCAATTGCTGGACGAGTTCTTGATCGGACAGGGGTTTTTCTTTATTTTCTTGTTCGATTAATTTACGAATTATATTTTTGACTTGGGAAGAAGATGTATTTTCATCCTCCGATACAGTTTGGATTGTGCTGGTAAAAAATGATTTTAGCGGATATGTCCCAACCGGTGTTTGAACATATTTTTCCCGGACAGCGCGGCTAACCGTCGATTCATGGATCTCAAGTTCAGAAGCGATCTCCTTCATCGTCATCGGTACTAAAAAATGCGGTCCTTTTTGAAAGAAAGCTGGCTGCTTTTCGACAATCTTCGTTACAACTTTCATAAGTGTCTCTTTCCGCTGCTCAATGCTTTTTAAAATCCATTGATAATCTTGCATTTTATCTTGTAAAAACCTTTTGACCTGCTGATCATGCTTCTGTTCCTTAAACTGACGGTAATATTGCTCATTAAAGACGACCTTGGGAATCGGGTCATCCACCATCTGAACTGCCAGCCCTCCATCTGTTTGGATCACCAAAACGTCAGGAATGACATAAGCGGATGACTCCGGAACGAGACGCGCTCCCGGCTTTGGATTTAAAGCTTGAACCTCATCAAAAACCTCTTGAATCTCCTTTAATGTTACTTGTAGCTCTTTAGCAATTTGCTTCCATTTCTTTTCCGCAAACGGAATAAAATAGTCCGATAAAATCTTGATGGCCAACTCGTTATTCGGTTTTGTATACTCCATTTGAATCAGTAGGCATTCTTGTAAATTCCGGGCACCTATCCCAGCGGGTTCGAGCGTTTGAATGACAGCCAACCCATCTTCCACCAGTTCTAGCGGAACGTTTAGTTTCACAGCTATTTCAGACAGATCACCGGTGAAGTAACCGTTTTCATCAAGGTTATTAATAAGATGGCGAATCACTTTTAACTGTTCCGCAGTTAACTTTTTTAAATTCAACTGAGAGATTAATTGCTCCTCAAGTGAAACAGTTTTCGCACCAATTTGTTCAATCCAGTCCTTCTCAGCCTTCTGATGGTTGCGGCGCTTACGGTCCATTAGGGGATTCATTGGCTGGATGGTGCCGGACTCAATTTGAATCAGAGGATTTTCAAGTGCCTTATTTTCCAAAAACTCAGTTAACTCCTGTGTCGAATATTGTAATAAGGCAATTGCCTGTGACAGTTCTTGAGTCATGGTTAACTTTAATGTTTGCTGCTGCCATAATCCAGCTTTTAAATTCATGCGTCTCCCCCCTTATTTACTATTTTACATGATTTCAAGAAATTCGTGTATGGAAGAATGTTGGTATTTACGAAAGCATATTATTCTAAAAAAAGAATATGCAAGTTCTTTATATGGTTCTTGCCGTTAATTGAAACGTGAAGCATCCCTTTTTATCAGTTTCCTGGGCCAATATCCTTGATTGGTGCACGAATTATTGGTTTCCGGTGCCAATAAGGACAAACAAACCTCCTATCACATGAACAGGAGGGAGATTTTTTAACTACTTTTATGTTTATTCTAGTGCCATAAGTTCCATTCTTTTTCGCTTCCGCTTAAAAGTGATTTTTGCAAAGAATATACTCAATTCAAAGATAAGAATTAACGGAATAGCAACAGAGATGTGTGATATAAATTCTGGGGGTGAAATCATTGATGCAATGATCACCAAAATCAGATAGGCATATTTTCTTATTTTTACAATTTTATAAGGATTCATAATGCCAAGTGTTGTCAAAAACATAGCCACAAGAGGCAATTCGAAAGCAACTCCAAATGGCAGAGTCATATCGATTAAAAAGCTAAAATATTTATCTGCCGTAAAGGCATTAGTCACTAACCCGCTGCCCATTTTCAGTAGAAATCTCATGATGTTTGGAAAAATTAAAAAGTAACCAAAAGAAAGACCAGCAATAAATAGAATAAATAATCCAGGAATATAGGCTAATGCCGCTTTTCGTTCTGCCGGTGTCAGTGCTGGTTTCACAAAAGCCCAGATTTGCCATGCCAATACAGGAATGGTGCCTGCAATAGCTACAATTGAAGCAATATGAAAGTACAGCCACATGATATCACTCGGCCCTAACACCAACAGTTTGCCCGCTTGATTCCCCATGAAAAAATTATAGATTTCTTTCACATAGAAAAATCCGACGATAAGGAAAATTAAGAAAAATGCAGCTGTGATGATGAGCCTTTTTCGTAATTCCTCCAAATGCTCAACAAAACTATATTCTTTTTCCTCCAATGGGTCCCACGCCTTCCACACTTAAATGGACAAATTACTATATGGTTGAATTATATCTTATTCACAGGGGATTTTCTATGGAACTTTTTACGGATCAGTTTGCAAACGGATGTCCGGAAACAATCTTTAACCTACTTTCTTTTTTTAGGGCTACTTCTTATATTAAAATAATTCTTCATAGGTTGAGAATTATCTCATCTAAAAATATGATATTTGAACATTCCCTTTTAAGCGGTATTACTCCCACAACGCTAGCGGCTTACTAGCGCTTGACTTATTGTTCATATCTTGCCGGTTAGGCCTTTCTAACCTCGGTAGTGCCGGGCACAAAACGTAAACAACCTGAGCTGATTATTTAGCTCAGGTTGACAAAACCTTTGATTAAAATGATATTTTCTCCTTCGTTGTGTGGATTCTTTTTTTCTTTATTAACCCATATGTCCTGTATGTGTTGTATGGCCTGTATGTCCAGTAGTACCTGTGTGATGGTGATGATGGTGATGGTGTGTGTGATGGTGAGTATGGTGATGTGTCTGGTGTTGTGCATGTGGATGATGGGTAGTTACATGGTGTTGCCTATAATCTTGTAGTTCATCTTGATTCACTGGATAAGGGTTTTGGTATTGGGGTTGAAAATACGGGAATCCATAGTTTGGATTATAAAAATTCATTTTTTGCCCTCCTCATAATATTCCTTTAACTTACATAAATAAATTATGGTTTGTCGGGTTAAATGGTTATAGGACATTAACCCAGTTTTCCTTGTTTTTCTTGCCCAAATGTGTCTGCGGATAAATTGAGTATTCAACGTGGGCAAACGTCAACATAGTCACTCCCCAATAGACAAGGCGTCCAATTAAGACAAATTTAAGTTGTACTGTATTTCCAATAACCAAGTAATTTTGTGAAGGAATACACTTAAAGTAATTGGAGGTTAGTTGAATTGTGATACGCAGAATAGCATCCTAAATAATGACAGCTTTTTAATGTTAGGTTTATTAATTAAGCCTGATTGGAGCGATAATAATGGGAAATACTGATAAGTTTGAAATAACACTCCTGAAAGAATCCAAATTGAACAGGTATCATCAGATGCCATCCGCAATTATTTAGTTGACGCTAAAAGTAAGAATGCTATTGATTTTGGGTGTGGAACTGGTCTTGTCGGAATGAACTTATTAAACGAGTTTAATTCTATGCTTTTTTTGGATACGTTACAAAACATGATTAATCAAATAAAGCAAAAAATAACTAATTTTAATATTCAGAATGTAGATACATTATGCTTTGATATTGAAAAAAAGTCTATCGGATTTACATTGCCGACTATATTTTCATGGCACAGGTTCTACTCCATCTTCATGATGTTGAATTAGTTTTATCAAGATTATTTGATGTTCTTGATGAAGGAGGTCATTTACTGATCGTAGATTTTAATAAAAACAAAAAATAGTTTCAGATATTGTTCATAACGGATTTAATCCAGAAGAGCTAACAGACATTATGACTAAAATAGGGTATAGGGATATTCAATTCAAAACTGTTTATACAGGAAGTAAAATATTCATGGGACAAGATGCGTCTATATTTATTCTTGATTCTAAAAAAGGGACATCGGTAAAGAAGAGACTTAAGACATGCAGTTACAAACAACACTGAGACCGTACCGCAAGTAAAGGAGTTTGTTGTTGAAATCACGGTAAGCGTAAAATAATCCCCATCTGGTTTAACAGGAGGGGATTATTTTACGCTTATATGATAAGATATTAAATAATGCAAATGGAAACAGCTATTTTACCTGTTCTTACGTAAGCTCCAATCAAACAACGCATAACGATCCCTAAATAAAAAGTGCCCCCACTCTTTGTATTAAAGCGCAGAGGCACCGTCAACATTGACTTTCGTACGCCCTCGTCAGGACTCGAACCCGAATTTCAAGAACCGGAATCTTGCGTGCTATCCGTTGCACCACGAGGGCAAATATATCAGCGACTTTTATAGTATATGCTATTTTGAATCATTTTGCAAGAGGAAATTTAGTTTTAAAAAATGGATGAAATGGAAATGATGTATGTGGGAAGATTGTCGAACAATTTAAAGCCAAAACGTTTGACCTTTATTGACCATCAGTGTATGATAACATTACATACGTTATTACCCTTTCCAAAGGAGGAAGAAAAATGAATTTGATTCCTACAGTTATTGAACAAACAAATCGTGGTGAAAGAGCCTATGATATTTATTCTCGTCTTTTAAAAGACCGGATTATCATGCTTGGAAGCGCTATTGATGACAATGTCTCCAACAGCATTGTTGCACAGTTATTATTCCTGGAAGCCGAAAACCCTGAAAAAGATATCACTCTATATATTAACAGCCCAGGCGGAAGCATTACAGCGGGTATGGCTATTTTTGATACGATGCAATATATTAAGCCAGATGTTTCTACCGTTTGTATCGGAATGGCAGCATCCATGGGCGCCTTCCTGCTGGCAGCCGGGGAAAAAGGCAAGCGTTATGCACTGCCGAATGCCGAAGTGATGATTCACCAGCCGCTCGGTGGAGCACAAGGACAGGCAACAGAAATCGAAATTGCTGCAAAACGCATTCTGTTCCTTAGAGAAAAACTAAACGGCATTTTAGCCGAACGTACTGGTCAGCCAATTGAAGTTATTCAAAGAGATACAGACCGCGATAACTTCATGACAGCTGAAAGGGCAAAAGAATACGGATTGATTGACCATATTATCACCCGTAATACCTTAACAGACAAAACAAAAAAATAATGAAGCGTACAGCTGGTCTTTGGACCGGCTGTTTTTTAATTCATTCTCACATTTTTGCCAACATGAAAAATCACTTTAGAATATGTCCTTCATTAAACGGATGAAGGATATTTTTTCTCCCGGCAAAACCGTGTCTTGTCCTTCATACCATTGATGAAGGACATTTTTCTCACGGCATGACCATGGTATGTCCTTCATTCCACTGATGAAGGTCATTTTTCTCCCGACACAACCATGTTTTGTCTTTCATCCCACTGATGAAGGTCATTTTTCTCCCGACACAACCATGATATGTCCTTCATTCCACTGATGAAGGTCATTTTTCTCACGGCATGACCATGGTATGTCCTTCATTTCACTGATGAAGGACACTTTTCTCACGGAATGATCATGGCATGTCCTTCATTTCATTGATGAAGGACACTTTCCTTGCGGCACGATCATGGTATGTCCTTCATTCCACTGATGAAGGACACTTTTCTCACGACACAACCATGTTTTGTCCTTCATTCCACTGATGAAGGACACTTTTCTCACGACACAACCATGGTTTGTCCTTCATTCCACTGATGAAGGTCATTTTTCTCCCGACACAACCATGTTTTGTCCTTCATTCCCCTGATGAAGGACATTTTTCTCCTCACACAACCATGGTATGTCTTCATACCCCTGATGAAGGACAATTTTCTCACGGCACGATCATGGTATGTCCTTCATCCCTTTGATGAAAGACATTTTTCTCGTGGCATGATCATAGTATGTCCTTCATTCCTCTGTTGAAGGGCATTTTTCTCACGGCATGACCATGGTATGTCCTTCATTTCACTGATGAAGGGCATTTTTCTCACGGCATTATCATGAAATTACCTTCATTTCACTGATGAAGGACACTTTCCTCGCGGCACAATTATGGTATGTCCTTCATTCCTTTGATGAAGGACACTTTCCTCGCGGCACAACCATGGTAGGTCCTTCATCCCTTTGATGAAAGACATTTATCTCCCGGCATGATCATGGTATGTCCTTCATTCCTCTGATGAAGGACAATTTTCTCACGGCACAACCATGGTAGGTCCTTCATCCCTTTGATGAAAGACATTTTCCTCGCGGCACAATCATGGTTTGTCCTTCATTCCCTTTTGATGAAAGACACTTTCCTCGCGGCACAACCATGGTATGTCCTTCATTCCTCTGATGAAGGGCATTTTTCTCGCAGTATGACCGAATTGTGTCCTTAACATACAAAAAAGGGCCTGGCCTTCCCCGCCAAAACCCTTTTGCTTAATGTTCTTTTTCAACAAACTCAGTAAGTGTTTGAACGGCGCTTTCCTCGTCTGCACCATCAGCAATCAGATTGACGACAACTCCCGATCCGACTGCAAGGCTCATTAGGCCCATGATGCTTTTGGCATTTACTTTCCTGCCGTCCTTCTCCAGGAAGATATCAGACGAAAAACGGTTTGCCTCTTGTACAAATAAGGCGGCGGGGCGTGCCTGCAAACCCGTTTTTAATTTTACCTCTACCTGTTTCACTAACATATAAATTCCCCCTCTATTAAAAATATTTTATTTCATTTGCGGCATGTGACCAGCTCGAAGTTTGTCAGCGATCTCATCAATTTTTCGCAGACGATGATTAATCCCCGATTTGCTGATGGCACCGCCGGAAACCATCTCTCCCAGCTCTTTAAGCGTCACATCCGGATAATTCAATCGGAGTTCTGCAATTTCGCGAAGTTTTTCTGGTAAAACCTGCAAGCCTACAGTTTGTTCAATATAACGGATGTTTTCTACCTGCCGAATGGAAGCCCCAATCGTTTTATTTAAATTGGCGGTTTCACAGTTCACCAGACGGTTAACGGAATTACGCATATCGCGGACAATTCGGACGTCTTCAAAGCGGAGCAACGCATTATTGGCACCAACAATAATAAGAAACTCCGTTATTTTTTCCGCTTCTTTTAAATAGGTAATGTAGCCTTTTTTGCGTTCCAGCGTCTTGCAGTTAAGACCGAATGTATTCATTAATTCACATAAAGAATCATTATGTTCTTTATATAGTGAAAAAATTTCCAAATGGTAAGAGGAAGTTTCCGGATTATTCACCGAGCCGCCGGCCAAAAACGCACCGCGCAAATAAGAACGCTTACAACATTTCTTTTTGACCAATTCCGATGATATATCGTGGATAAAGGTAAATCCTTCCCCAAGAATCTTCAAGTCTTCGAGAATTTCCTTGGCTTTTTGCGAGAGCCTGACAATATATACATTGTTCTTCTTCAAGCGCATTTTTTTACGGACTAATAGTTCAACCTGTACGTCATAGCTCATTTTGATTAATGTATAAATTCTTCTAGCAATCGCTGCATTTTCAGTTTGTATATCGACAACTAATCCACGATTGGAAAAGGAAAGGGAACCATTCATGCGGATTAAGGCAGACAGTTCCGCACGAACACAGCAGGCTTTCACTTCCAGGTTCGTTAATTCTTTTTTCGTTTCCGAAGCGAAAGACATTCCCTCACCCCCAGGATACAACTATTTTTTAACGGATTTTATTATTATTTTAATAGAATATTTAAAATGTTTACAACTTTTATGCTTCAAATCTTTTTTTCGTTTCGGCGACCAATAAATTGTATAAGATTTGTGCCACTTTTTTCGGGTCATGCCTTAAAGCGCCTTTTTCGAGATAGGCGATATCGGCATGCACGACTTCAAGGCCGAGTTCTGAAAGCTGCGGCATATCGTATTGTACCGGCTGGGCCAATTCTTCTTTATATCGTAGCTGGACATCGTGCGGAATTTCTTTATTATTCACCAAAATCGTATTAATACACGCTAAGCCCATATGATCATAAATAGCCTTTACATGATCACTAGCCGTAAACCCGTGCGTTTCCCCAGCCTGCGTCATTAAATTGCAGATATATACCTTTTTTGCCTGTGAACGGCATACCTCGTCCCCTAAACGCGGTACAAGAAGATTCGGCAAAATGCTCGTATATAAACTGCCCGGACCAATAATGATTAAGTCAGCCTGACGGATGGCCTGAATCGTTTCCGGCAATGGACGGATATTCTTTGGTAATAAAAATACTTTTTTAATCCTTTTTCCTGAAAAAGGTATTTTGGATTCTCCGGAAAGAATCGTTCCGTCTTCCATTTCGGCATTTAATATGACGCTTTGATTCGCGGCAGGCAGAACTTTCCCCCGAACGTTCAACACCTTGCTCATTTCTTGAATCGCATGAACAAAATTTCCCGTAATGGAGGTCATCGCCGCCAAGATTAAATTTCCCAAAGAATGACCGGAAAGTTCGTTAGACGTCTTAAAACGATGTTGAAACATTTCCTCAACAAGCGGTTCTACATCAGATAACGCCGCCAGGACATTGCGAATATCGCCAGGAGGCGGAATGTGCAAGTCCTCACGCAGTCTGCCAGAACTTCCGCCGTCATCGGCAACGGTCACAATTGCAGTAATGTCAACAGGATACTGTTTTAATCCTCTGAGTAAAACAGGCATCCCCGTTCCCCCGCCGATGACGACGATTCTTGGCTGTCCTATGTCTTTCATTTTGTTTGATCCTTTCTCCTCTCAATGTCACGGTGAGATACGACTGTTTGATAATCTTTTTCAAAAAAATGTCCGATATATTCTGCCAATGCAACGGAACGATGCTGTCCGCCGGTACAGCCAATTGCAATTACCAACTGTGCCTTTCCTTCTCTTTTATAATGCGGAAGCATGAAGGCAAGAAGGTCAGTAACTTTCTCCAAAAATCGCTGTGTATCATTCCATTTCATGACATAGTTTGAAACTTCTTCATCCAGTCCTGTTTTCGGCCGCATATGTTCGATATAATGAGGATTCGGTAAAAAACGCACATCAAAAACCAGGTCTGCGTCAATCGGAAGCCCATGTTTAAAGCCAAACGACATGACATTGACAGTAAAGATTGATTGTTTATTTGCCGTAAACTCCGTTAAGATTTTCTCACGCAGTTCCCTTGGATTCATCCGAGAAGTATTATAAATCAGCTGTGCCCTGCCCTTTAATTCTTCCAGAAGCTCTCTTTCCAAGGTAATTCCTTCGAGCGGCGAGCCTGATTTCGCCAGCGGATGGGAGCGTCTTGTTTCTTTGTATCTCCGCACTAAGGCTGCATCATCTGCGTCTAAAAATAAAATCTTTGGTGTCACCCATGATGTTTCCGCCAGTTCATCAAGCGCCTTAAAAAGGTAGTCAAAAAATTCTCTTGCCCTTAAGTCCATAACCAAAGCCACTTTATTCATTTTATTCCCGGATTCTTTCATTAGTTCAAGAAATTTCGGAAGTAGTGTAGGAGGCAAATTATCAACACAAAAAAACCCTAAATCTTCGAAGCTTTGGATTGCAACTGTTTTTCCGGCACCAGACATTCCGGTAATAATCACCATTTGCGTTTCACTTGTTGAACCGGTACTCAATTTGATTCCCCCTATTTTACAAGATCGCTATATTCATTATTAACCCGGATCCAGCCGATAATTGATCAGTTCAAAATCCTTTGTATACGTAAACGTTCCGTAAATAATCCCTTTTCCGTGAATCATGTAATCAATAATATGGTGGTCCCCTTCTGCCATTGGCAAACCTTTGATCTGGTCCACCGGATGCCATTCAAGCTTTCCTTCCTCAGATTCCTGAAAGCCTAAACCGTCAGATTCTGTTGCCAAAAAGGTAAACATCATCCATTCGGAGAGCAGCTGGTCGCCTTCCTTCATAATCATTGTAAAAATTCCTTTTAATTGCGGATTTTTTAAATATATTCCCGTTTCTTCACGGTATTCTCTGATGCAGCAATCTCGAACCGACTCGCCCGGCTCCATTTTCCCACCGGGAGCCACCCACCAGCCGCGTCGCGGTTTCTGCAGCAATAGGACTTGATTATCCCTTATTAATACACAATTTGTAACCCGCTGCATGATCTCACCCTTTTTAGCTTGTTCATTCTTTTCATTATACTATTTTTAAGAACCTGTCACAATGAAACTAGGGGCTGATTTCTGTTAAATTTTTGTGTCCTCATATCATCAATTTTGTGTGATATCTTTCAAAAATATGTTGATATCGACTTCAAGCAAAAAAATGCACAGGCTGCCTACAACCTGCGCGGGAAAAGGTATATATTTTAAAAGGGGGTCAATTTCTATTATCATACCCTATCTTTATTTCACTACTGTTACAGTAGAGTTAAAACAGAGTTACTTTTTATGGAAATGCTTTCTCACCCTGCTTACTTCTTTAATTTCATTTTTTCTTTCAGTTCTTCTACATAGGCTTGCGCACTTTGGGCAGCAATACTGCCGTCGCCAGTTGCCGTGACGATTTGGCGCAGCATTTTCTCACGGATATCTCCGGCTGCAAAAATGCCCGGCACCTTCGTTTCCATTTTCTCATTTGTTTCAATATAGCCATTTTCGTTTGTAATTCCTAAGTTTTCAAACGGTTTTGACAGCGGCACCATCCCGATATAAATAAAGACCCCATCAGCAGGTAATGTCTGCTCTTTACCATTTTCCGTTGAGACAAGGGTGATGCTGCCCACTTTGCCATCCTTTTCATTGATGGATTTAACAGTATGATTCCAGATGAAGTCTACCTTTTCATTGGCAAACGCCCGATCCTGCAGGATTTTTTGTGCCCGCAATTTGTCGCGGCGATGGACGATGGTTACTTTTGAGGCAAAACGTGTCAAATAGACACCCTCTTCAACGGCTGAATCTCCTCCGCCGATGACATACAGCTCTTTCCCTTTGAAAAAGGCCCCGTCACATACGGCACAATAAGAAACACCACGGCCTCCGAGTTCTTTCTCCCCTGGTACACCGATTTTTTTATATTCTGCACCAGTGGTAATGATCACAGCATATGCTTTATATTGCTTTGAACCCGCGACAACGATTTTGTAGTCTCCTTCGTCAATGATTTCCTTAATATCACCATACGCATACTCAGCGCCGAATTTTTTCGCATGTTCAAACATTTTCGTGGATAATTCCGGTCCTAGGATACTTTCATATCCCGGGTAGTTCTCCACTTCCTCGGTATTGGCCATTTGCCCTCCTGGCATCCCCCGCTCGATCATAAGGGTAGAAAGGTTGGCACGTGATGTATAGACAGCGGCAGTCATCCCCGCAGGGCCGGCGCCGGCAATAATAACGTCATAAATTTTTTCTTCAGACATCATAGTCACTCCCTTTTAGATAAATCCCAGAAATAAAAAAATACGATTAAGTTTAGCTTTCCCCACTTAATCGTATTAAACAATCAAAATATAGTCCAAACAAATGCTCATTTAATCTAGCAGTTCACTGACCATTTTCACATATTTGCTGATAGTGGCAGCAGATAATCCGTAACGGCCGGCTATTTCCTGCTGCGATACTTTTTCGCTTCGCAGTTTATGCCACACATATTCCACCGCCCCGGCCCAGGCACGTTTATTTTTTAAGCTGACTCCCTGGTTCATCAATTCCACAAATACAGAAAACCACATCAAATACAAACCGGCTTCTACAGTGCCAATCGGCTGATAGTTTTCGTAAAAAAGCTCAGCTATTTCCTGGGCATCGGCTGTCCGCGATGGTTTCCCCGATCGGATCAGCGAGATATATTCCTTTTCCAGGGTGGTTAATTTCTGATTCTGAAAAAGACGTTTGGAAGTAAGAATTTCCTCTTTTTTGCTGGAAACAGAGGTCAAGAACAGAGCAAATAACCGTTCTTCTACATAATCACTTTCAAGCTTTTGAAAAATCGATCCTGCCTGGCTTTCAAATCCATGAAACGTATTCTCGTCATTCCATGGTTCAAAGCCTTCTTTCTCCGGATTTAATTCTAATACCTTTTTCCAGATGTTTTTGGAGAAAGATACATTGCCGGTGAAATAAGCAGAGTACGAAAGCCAATAATAAAACAGACCATCGTGATAAAAATCGCTTTTATACAATTTTTTCAGCCAAAAATAAGAAAGCTCATACTCGCCGGCCAAAGCAAAGGAAATTCCCAGCTTAAATTGATGTTCGCTTAATAGCGGCTTGATTTTCTTCAATTGTTCTAGGATTTCTGCAGCATATGTCAAATGCCCCTGATAGCGGGCAAAAATCATCTTATTGCACATGGCATGTAGATTGCCCGGATTTTGTTCCAATACACGGTCTAAAATGGCTTCTGCCTTTTCTACTTGCCCCAAATAAAAATAGGCAAGTGCCAAATTATTATGAGCTGACCAATATTCGGGGTATTCCCCGACTACTTCCGAAAGCAACTCGATTGCCTTTGGAATGTAACCTGAATCAAGCAGTTCCCGAGCCTGTTCATGTTTCATGATCAGGTCTTCCTGCTGATACAGCTCCTCTCCTGATTCATCGGATTCAAATGAGAGAAGCTCAAGCAAATCCTCCGCGTCCTCTGCAAAGTCGCCGTTTTCATCCAGCTCTAGGTACAGCTTGGCATGATGATAAGCATCTTTAAAAAAACCCAAATGGGCGTAATTATTTGCTAAAAAGTAATGGCATTCCACTAATTCAGGATCCAAATCTTCAAGGATGTGATGCAGAATTCGGTTTGAATTTTCAAATTCGCCAAGTTCTGCCAGAACGATCGCCAACTGGCAGGCAATCATCGGTTCTCCTGGCTCCAGCTGAAGCGCTCGGTTCAAATATTTTTTTGCTTTTAAAAGATCGTGACGATGATAGGCCTTTATTCCTTTTTTGAAATAATATTCCCCGGTTGGAATAAAGGAGACAATTTTCCCCTTTTGTATTCTTTTTGCGTTTTTAATCATGAATTCCTCCATCATCCTTTCATAACTTATGTAGTATAACACAGTTTGGAGTTGTACTGAAAGGGTAAGAATTTGTTAGAAAACTCGCTGATAGGCGGTTCATGAGGCGTAGATGCACTTTTGCCGATAGGAATGGTTTCCTATCGGCAAAGAAAGGAATATGTAGGCCAGGAAATCAGCAGATAATGATTTCCTATGGGGGTGAAATTAGGATTTCTGTTTATGTCTTTTCTCCAGGGTTTTTAATATCTCTTTAAAGGATAGTCCTTGTTCTACGAGCAATACCTGCAAATGATAAAGCAAATCCGCTGCTTCCCACTTTAATTCCTCCGGCTCACGATTTTTGGCCGCAATAATAACCTCGGCTGCTTCCTCGCCGACTTTTTTCAAAATTTTGTCTACCCCTTTTTCAAACAAATAAGTGGTATAAGCCCCTTCCGGACGTTCCCGCTCGCGCTCCAGAATGACTTTCTCAAGTGTTTGTAAAATTTGATAGTCTGAAAGTTGGGAGGTATGCTCTTGTTTTCCGTCGACAAAACAACTGACAGCTCCTGTGTGGCAAGCCGGGCCATTAGGCTGCACCTTCACAAGAAGCGCATCTTTGTCACAATCATATTGGATGCTGACGACATTCTGCGTGTTTCCGCTTGTGGCCCCTTTATGCCAAAGCTCTTTTCGCGAGCGGCTGTAAAACCATGTTTCGCCGGTCTCTAATGTTTTACTAAGTGACTCCTTATTCATATAAGCCAATGTTAAAACTTCCAATGTATCGGCATCTTGGATGATGGCAGGCACGAGTCCCTTGTCATCAAAGCGAATCTCTTCGGTATTCATCTGACTGTCACTCCTTTTCCGCGTAAATAATTTTTCACTTCAAAGACCGAGGTTTCCCGATAATGAAAAATCGAAGCAGCCAGCGCGGCATCTGCTTTTCCTTCTGAAAAAGCTTCAGCAAAGTGTTCCGCGCATCCAGCACCGCCCGAAGCAATGACCGGAATGGAAACCGTCTCGCTGACAGCCTTCGTCAGGGCAAGATCAAAACCGTCCTTCTCCCCATCGCAGTCCATGCTGGTGAGTAAAATTTCCCCAGCACCTAGCTCTGCTGCCTCCCGCGCCCAATCAAGCACTTTTTTATCCGTCGGTTTCCGGCCGCCGTGCGTATAAACTCGCCATGTCCCCAGCTCTTCATCAAATTTTGCATCGATAGCCACCACAATGCATTGCGACCCGAAATAGCCTGCACCTTCTCTGATTAGTTCGGGATGATTGACTGCCGCCGTATTCAGTGACACTTTATCAGCACCAGCACGAAGGATTTTTTTCATATCTTCAAGTGAATTGATGCCGCCGCCAACCGTAAACGGAATAGCCAGTTCTGAGGCAACAGCTTTGACAACGTCTACCATTGTTTTTCTACCTTCCACTGAAGCTGAAATATCAAGAAAGACAAGCTCATCCGCCCCTTGTTCATCATACACTCGGGCCAATTCCACCGGGTCGCCAGCATCGCGCAATTCAACAAATTGAATTCCTTTTACCACCCGGCCATCCTTTACATCAAGACAGGGAATGATCCGTTTTGTTAATGTCATGTTGCTTTTCCTCCCGCCAGCAAAGCTTCCTTCAAGGTAAACCGCTGTTCGTAAAGCGCCTTGCCAACAATCGCTCCGCTAATTCCTTTGGCTGCGGCCAGCGCCTCTAAATCTTGAATGCTGCTGACCCCTCCTGAAGCAATTATGTTTTTGCCCGTTACTTCCGCCAATTCACAAACAGCGGTCATATTAGGCCCACTAAGCGTACCGTCGGTGGCAATATCGGTAAAAATAAAGTTTTGAGCTCCGGCTTCAGCGAAGCGTTTGGCAAGTTCAATAGCCTTTATTTCCGAAGTGTCTAGCCAACCATGTGTAGCAACATAGCCATTTTTTGCGTCGATTCCGATTGCAATTTGCTTGCCGTATTTTTGAATCATTTCGATCGCAAATTCGGGATTGGAAACCGCGATACTGCCGATAATGACGCGATCCACTCCATTTTCAAGATAATGAAGAATATCGTGTTCTGTGCGGATCCCGCCGCCGATTTGAATGTTTGTGCCAGTCAGCTTGGCAGCGGCCTCGATAACAAAGCGGTCATTAACCCTCTTTCCATCCTTGGCGCCGTCCAGGTCAACCATATGAATCCATTCAGCACCGTCAGCCGCAAAGGTTTGTGCCATATCAAAAGGGGAATCCCCGTAGATCGTTTCTTTGTCGTAATCTCCCTGGAGAAGGCGGACACATTTTCCGCCGCGCATGTCAATTGCCGGATAAATGGTGAAACTCATCGAACTGTCTTCCTTTCAGCCGCTAATTTTAAAAAATTATCAAGAAGCGCCATTCCCAGTCTGCTGCTTTTTTCCGGATGGAATTGCATGCCGAAAATATTCCCCCGGCCCACAACAGCTGCCACCTGCTCATGGTAATCAGCTTTTGCAAGGAGGACGTCGGAGTGATTTGCATCAACAAAATAAGAATGGACGAAATACACATAATCTTCTTCAAGATTTTGTAATAAAGGGGATTCTTTCACAAACTTCAGACGATTCCAGCCCATATGAGGCACTTTGTAGGGCACACCTTCATTCGTTTGTCCTGAAAAGCGGTGTACCTTTCCCGGCAAAAGCCCCAGCCCTTTTGTAAGTCCGTTCTCTTCACTGCTTTCAAACAGCAGCTGCATCCCAAGACAGATCCCAAGAAGCGGCTTTCCCGTGGCGGCAAATGCTTTAATGGTCTTTTCCGGCAGCAACTCCATCGCATCGCGGAATGAACCAACCCCGGGAAGAATCAGCGCATCTGCATGGAGGAGGCGGTCCTCATCAGCAGATATATCATAATCGGCACCCAAACGCTCCAAAGCCTTGCTGACGCTGAACAGATTCCCCATCCCATAATCTACAATTCCAATCATGGTGCCTGACACCTCCTGCCTATAACATCCCTTTTGTTGAAGGCACACCTTTGATTCTTGGATCAATGGTAGTCGCTTCGTCAAGGGCCCGTCCCAATGCTTTAAAGACGGCTTCGATCATGTGATGTGTATTTTTTCCGTAATGAACGATTACATGAAGGTTCATTCTAGCTTCCAAAGCCAGTTTCCAAAGAAATTCATGAACAAGTTCAGTATCAAACGTTCCTACCTTCTGCTGCGGGAACTCCGCTCTCATTTCAAGATGCGGGCGGTTGCTGAGATCAACGACTACTTGGGCCAACGCTTCATCCATTGGGACAAAGGCATTCCCATAGCGCTTAATCCCCCGTTTATCTCCTAATGCTTCGCGCAGCGCCTGTCCCAAGCAGATGCCGATATCTTCTGTTGTATGGTGATCATCGACTTCAATATCCCCTTGCGCATCGACTTTCAAATTAAAATGCCCGTGTTTTGTAAACAAATCCAGCATATGACCGAGAAACGGCACACCCGTTTCCAAATTGGTTCGGCCTTCCCCGTCAATCTCAAATGATAGCCGGATATTTGTTTCATTTGTTTTCCGTTCGATGGTTGCTGCCCTTTCCATGTGGGTACCTCCTTAACAGATGGATACTAGATTTTTCAGATTCGCAAATAAAATTGTTGAATGTGCAAATAAAACTGGGATTTGCGCAAATAAAGTATTAAAATCCGCAAATATAACTCTAATTTCCGCAAATAAACTACTGTTTACTGCCGTTTAGCCGCGTTTCCACAGCACGGGCATGCGCTTCAAGTCCTTCTATTCTTGCAAAGGCGGCAATTTTTGCACCATGTTCCTGTAAAGCTGTTTCGCTATAGATAATCACGCTCGATTTTTTTTGAAAGTCATCCACATTTAGCGGGCTAGAAAAGCGGGCGGTGCCGTTAGTCGGCAGTACATGGTTTGGGCCGGCGAAATAATCACCCACAGGCTCTGAGCTGTAGCGGCCGAGGAAAATCGCGCCTGCGTGGCGAATTTTTCCGAGCAGTGCCATTGAATTTTCGGTCATGACCTCTAAATGTTCAGGGGCCAGCTGATTCACCGTTTCAACGGCTTCTTCCATATCTGCTGCAACATAGATCGCTCCGTAATCGGCAATCGAACGGGAGGCAATGTCCCGCCGCGGCAATACTCTTAACTGGTTTTCTACTTCGAGCGCCACCTCTTCAGCAAGCCTTATAGAAGGGGTAACTAAAATACTGCAGGCTCTCGGGTCATGTTCGGCCTGTGATAAGAGGTCAGCTGCCACTTCATTAGCCTTTGCCGTTTCATCTGCTAAAATGGCAATCTCACTTGGTCCGGCGATCATATCAATATCAACATCGCCAAATACTTCACGTTTAGCCAATGCCACAAAAATATTCCCCGGACCAGTAATTTTATCGACTGAGGCGATTGATTCCGTTCCATAGGCCAGCGCGGCAATCGCCTGGGCTCCGCCAACCTTATACATTTCTTTCACACCCGCCTCTTTCGCTGCGACCAGCACAGCAGCCGGCAGTTTCCCCTGTTCATCAGGCGGGGAAACCATCACAATTCGTTTGACTCCGGCAACACGCGCCGGAATAACGTTCATTAATACAGATGATGGGTAGGCCGCCGTTCCACCGGGCACATACACACCAACCGAATCAAGAGGGGTTATTTTCTGTCCAAGGATGGTGCCGTTCTCTTCTGTCGTCATCCACGACGGACGGAGCTGCTTTGCATGGTAGGTGCGGATATTTTCGGCTGCTTCACGAACAATCGCAATGAATTGCTCGTCTACCTGACCGTAAGCTTCTTCTATTTCTTGTTCATTCACTAAAAAAGAATCCAGCTGAACCTGATCGAATTTTTCCGTATAAGCTTTTAACGCCTCGTCACCGCGAGCGCGGACATCAGCGATAATCTTTTTTACAACCGCCTGTTGCTCAGAGGTCCCTGTTTCAATTGAACGTTTTAACGAAATCTGTTGATCTACTCTGACAATCTTCATCATTTAATACCTCCACGCAAAACATCATTGAGGCGATTCACCAATTGATCAATCATGGCATCTTTGAGCCGGTAGCTGGCAGGATTAACGATCAGCCTTGATGTAACGTTGGCAATTCTCTTATACTCAACCAGTCCGTTTTCTTTTAACGTCCGGCCGGTTGAAACAATATCAACAATCCGGTCTGACAGACCAATAATGGGAGCAAGTTCGATGGAGCCGTTTAATTTAATAATCTCTACCTGTTCACCCTGCTCGCGGAAATAGGCCTCCGCTATATTCGGATATTTCGTGGCCACCCTTGGGGCAACTTCATTCATTTTTGTATTTGGAAGACCGGCGACGGCCAAATAGCAATAGCTGATTTTTAGATCCAGAAGTTCATAAACATCCCGTTCTTCCTCCAACAGTACGTCTTTCCCCGCTATACCGACATCAGCAACCCCATGCTCCACATAGGTAGCCACATCCATCGGCTTTGCCAAAATAAACCGGATGCCTTCCTCTGGAACATCAATAATTAATTTTCGAGAATCCTCAAACTCGGGAGGCAGCTGGTAACCCGCTTTCCGCAGCAATTCAACAGCCTCTTCGAAAATCCGACCCTTCGGCATTGCAATTGTCAGCATATTATTCATCACCGTGCCCCCCAATTAAAAAGGTCGTCCCGGCAAATCTCTTCGTAAATGCATCAAGATTTTTCACTCCGGATATTTCTTGAAGCACGGCCTTTTTTCCCTGCTTATGCATTTTCTGTCCTAACTGAAACGCTTCTTTCCGCCGCTCCTGACTGAAAAAAATGCAGTGGGTGTCATTTTCAAGCGAAAGATCTCCCAGTGCCTCAAGCAGCATATCTACCCGAATGGCAAACCCTGTAGCACTTGCCTTTTTTCCAAACTTTTCAATTAAACTATAACGCCCGCCATTTCCAAGCGGAAAACCGACATTTCCGGCATATGCCTCGAATACAATCCCGGAATAATAGCTCATATGGCTGACAATGGAAAAATCAAATTTCACATACTCTTCCACACCATAATCTTGAATGACATTCCAAAGCTCCTCGAGCTCAATAATCGCTTTCTTGCCTTTGCCGTTTTCAATGATTTCAAAAGCGCCCTCAAGCACTTCTTCGCCGCCTCTTAATTGAAGAAGTTTAATCAGTCTTTGCTTGTCGATGGAAGACAGCTGAAGGGAATTTACGTGCTCGCGGTATCCTACGTAATTTTTTTCAACTAAAAATTTTCTCAGCGCTGTTGCCCGTTCGTTTGTTCCAAGGATCTGAAGGAACAACTCCTGGGCAAAGCCAACATGGCCTACTGACACTTGAAAGTTCGTCAGCCCCGCTTTTTTTAAGGAAGAAATCAACAGTGCCACAATTTCTCCATCACACGAAACCGTATCTTCGTTCAGGCATTCCACTCCAATTTGCTCAAATTCTGCCGGCCTGCCGCCTTCCCGCTGCTGGGCACGAAACACATTGGCGGAATAGGCTAATCTGACAGGAAAGTCCTCATCTAGCAGCTTTGAAGCCGCCACCCTGGCAATGGGAGATGTCATATCAGGTCTTAATACAAGGGTATGTCCCTCTTTATCCAGCAATTTAAACAGTTGGGCATCATCAATGGCGGACGCTGCTCCAACTGTTTCATAGTATTCTAATGTTGGGGTTTCCATAAATTGATAGCCCCACAGTTTTAACGTCTCAGCCACTCGTGAACGGACGAGATGCTTTTTTTCATATAATTCCGGCAATGTGTCACGCATCCCTAATGGCTTTTCAAACATAAATAACCGGCTCATACTACTACCCCTTTACCACCAAATACTTTAGTTTGCTAATATATTAGAGAATTAAAGTAATTGTTTGTATTGTACCCCTTCCAACACTTTTCGTCAATGAAAAAGTACTTTGAATAATTTTTTAAATTACCCAATCTCATACTATAAAAAGCCTGGCTATCGTAACCAGACTTCATTTGCTATCTTTTTTTCCATAGATCGGGTCATCGGCCCAGCGCTCCGCAAGCTGTTCTTTCGTATAAATAACGCGCATCGGGTTGCCGCCGACAAACGCCCCGGCAGGCACATCTTTATGGACCAATGTTCCGGCTGATATAATCGCTCCATCGCCGATGGTAACACCGGGAAGGATCGTGGAATTGGCACCAATCATCACTTCATTGCCGATTTCAACCGGGCCGAGCCGATATTCTTTAATTAAATATTCGTGAGCGAGAATCGTTGTGTTGTAGCCAATTACTGTGTTACGGCCGACACTGATTTTTTCCGGAAACATGACATCTAGCATCACCATTAATGCGAAGGATGTCTCAGGGCCCACTTTCACGCCCAAAAAGGTGCGGTACAGCCAATTTTTCACACCCAAAAATGGCGTATAACGCGCCAGTTGAATGACGATAAAATTTTTCACAACCTTCCAAAACGGCACTGTTTTGTAGACATGCCATAAGGAGTTCGCCCCTTCGACAGGGTAACGGGTAGTCTTCCTCATCGATCTCACTCTCCGAGAATTGTCAGCAAATCGGTCATATGCTCCAAAATGTAATCCGGTTCATATTTGGCAATATAATCCCTTCCTTTGATCGACCAGGCAACTCCGGCTGTTTTCGTTCCGGCATTTTTTCCTGCCAATATATCATGGTAATTATCACCAACCATTAGCGCTTGATCTGAAGTTGAGTCCAGCTGCTCCAACGCTTTAAAAATCGGCTCAGGATCAGGTTTCACATTTGTTACATGCTCCATGGCGACCACTACTTTAAAAAACGGATCTAACCCCAATAAGCGGAGGCCCTTCATTGCAGTGTCTCCCCTTTTGGTTGTTACCACACCAAGCTTATAGCCTGATTCACTTAATTTCTTAATCGTCTCTAGAACACCGGGAAATTCTTTTACTAAAGCGTCATGGTTAGCAAGGTTAAATGTACGATATTCCAGTACCAATTCCTCAACCCTATCCGGGTCAACCGTACTGAATGCTTCATGAAGCGTTGGTCCCATAAACGGCAGAACATCCTCACGACTGTATTTACCAGGGTAATATTTATCAAGTGTATGCAAATAAGTAGTAATAATGAGTTCATTCGTATCAATTAAGGTTCCGTCTAAATCAAATAAGATCGTGTTTATATTGTGTGTCATGGTTGCTTCCTTTCTAAACAATAGCTCTTACTCATCCTGAGCTAAATAACGAACATTTGCAAGATTCTTTTTCCGCCGATAAAGGATCAAGGCAAGTGCGGCTACGATCAGGACGATGGAAATGACCTGTGCCATGCGGAGATTGGAAGTCAGCATCAAGCTGTCCGTTCTCAATCCTTCTACAAAGAAACGGCCGGTAGAATACCAAATAACATAGGATAAAAACATCTCACCGCGGGGCAAATTCACCCGACGCAGCAAGATTAACAGAAGAAAGCCGAGAAAATCCCAAGCCGATTCATATAAAAAAGTAGGCTGGTAATAGGTCCCTCGAATATACATTTGGTTGACTATAAAATCCGGTAAATGCAGGCTTTCCAAAAATGCCCGGGTTGTCGGGCCGCCATGTGCCTCCTGATTCATGAAATTCCCCCAGCGGCCGATCGCCTGCCCGAGAATAATGCTCGGAGCCGCAATGTCGGCGATTTTCCAAAAAGACCACCCGCGTTTCCGAGAAAAAACAATCGCTGTAAGAACGGAGCCAATCAGCGCCCCATGAATGGCAATACCACCATTCCAAATTTTTGGAATGTCTGCCGGGTGATTTCTATAATATTCCCATTCAAAAATAACATAATAAATCCGAGCCGAGATAATGGCAATCGGAATCGCCCAAAGCATTAAATCAGCAAAGATATCCTTCGGCAGACCGCGGCGCTTTCCTTCACGGATCGCAAGAAACAGCGCCAAAGCAAGCCCGCAGCCAATAATAATACCATACCAGTGTACTTGAATCGGTCCAAGTGAAAAGGCAATGGGATTTAACGGATGAATGGTTTGGTTCATGTTCCTCTCCCCTTACTCATGATCTGCATCTTCAATTACGTCTGTTAAACGTTCGGTAAATTGCTGTGCCGCATTGACACCCATTCGTTTCAGGCGATAATTCATTGCCGCTACCTCAATAATGACGGCTAGATTTCGTCCAGGACGGACCGGGATGGTTAGCTTGGTTATTTCCGTATCAATGATTTTCATTTTTTCTTCATCTAAACCTAGTCGGTCATACTGCTTTTTGGAATCCCATGTCTCTAAATTCACTACCATCGTAATACGCTTATTACTACGAACAGCACCAGCACCAAACAGCGTCATCACATTGATAATCCCCAAGCCGCGAATTTCCAGTAAATGCTCGATTAATTCAGGGGAGTTACCAACCAATGTATCCTGATCTTCCTGACGGATTTCCACACAATCATCTGCAACAAGCCTGTGGCCCCGCTTGACCAATTCCAAAGCTGTTTCACTTTTCCCAACTCCGCTTTTCCCAATGATTAATACGCCGATTCCATAAACATCTACAAGGACACCATGAACTGCCGTAGTCGGAGCTAGCTTACTTTCTAAAAAGTTCGTCAGCCGGCTGGAAAAGCGGGTCGTTTTCATCGTGGTTCTCAGCACCGGAACAGACTCCCGTTCAGATGCCTCCAATAACTCAGGTGGAACTTCCAAACCTCTGGTAACAATAATCGCCGGCGTAATGTCGGTGCATAATTTCTCCATTCTTGATGATTTTTCCCGATCTGTTAGCTCATGATAGAAGCTCAGCTCCGTTTTTCCTAAAAGCTGAATCCGCTCTGCCGGATAAAATTTAAAATACCCCGCCATTTCAATTCCCGGCCGAGAAATATCACTGGTGGTGATCGGACGGTTAATTCCTTCCTCACCGCTGATTAACTCCAGATTAAACTTGTCCAATATATCTTTCGTACGAACTTTTGGCAAAAAATGTTCCTCCTTTATTCTATAAAGCTAAAAGCTCCCCCATTAGTCCCTATTATCTGGTGGGAATACAACTTCAAACGTTCGTGTCACTTCTGCAGCCAGGCAAGACTTGCGACAGAAATTCTGCTACTCAAAGCTAGCCATGCACGATCATTATGCTTAATCATATTCATTTCCTCTTATTTTAGCATTTTTTCAACAAGAACCATACTAATACAGTTTGGCCATTTCCCAAACAGGGCTTGACGGCTTTATCCCTGACAACACGGTTAAAACTAGCAAGCAAACCATCCATACGACAGCGACAAACATAATAAAAAGCAATAATTCCATTTTTTGGATTTTCAGGGATAGATTATATTCATAAATATTTGTCAAAAATGATTTTACAATAAAAAAATCAAGGAGGCTGTAGCAGCAATCCAAATGAAGAACATAAGATTGATTAAGGTACTGGCAGTTCTTAGTTTTATTGTTATCGCACTATCCTTCATCGTCGTTCTTTCCCATCGGTATCAAATTAAACTATCAAGCAACAAAACTGGATGGAGGATCAATATGAACATTAAACAGACACAGGTGAAATTTAAAACTAAAATTCATGAAAAAGTTTCCCCAGCTGAAAATATAGAAGCAACAGTAGGAGTTAATAGTTTAAACATTAGAAAACAACCTAGTTTGTCCAGCTCGGTTGTAGGAAAATTAAATTTGGGAACTAAAATAACCATTAGAGATGAACAATCTGGGTGGGCCAAAATTGAATCTTCTTCCGGAATCCAAGGGTGGGTATACATCAATTACATTTCTAAAGACTTACAGCCTGTTAATAATTCTACCCTATCAACACAAAATATGGAAAATGGACAGCAATCTCTTAAAGGAAAAATCATTGTGATTGATCCGGGTCACGGAGGGATTGATGATGGGACAACAAGCATTGTTGGAACATTTGAAAAAACATTAACTTTGGCGACAGCCAATGTCGTTGAAAAAAAACTTGAAGATGCCGGTGCCACTGTCATTATGACCCGGACAGACGATACTTATATTCCCTTAATGAAACGAGCGGAAATCTCAAACCAAAATCATGCAGATGCTTTTATAAGTTTTCATTATAATTGCTTTAATGATCCATCGAAAAATGGTTTGACTGATTTTTACTATCAAAAGTCAAAAGATTATGATTTAGCCACCGATATTTTAAACGAGGTTGTTAAAACAACGGGCTTAAATAATGATGGTACACGATTTGATAATTTAGAAGTATTACGCAATAATACGCAACCAAGTACACTGATCGAACTTGGTTTCCTTTCAAATCATCGAGATGATTCAATTGTTGAAAATTCTTCTTACCCCGATAAAGTTGCTCAAGGGGTTTATCTAGGATTACTCGATTATTTTTCGACAAAAAAACAAGTTGCCACAGAAAATCAAAGACACGAATCATAAATCTCATGTCTTTGATTTTTCTAATCATAAAAAAAAGCACCCGCAGGCACCTTTTTAGTTATCGTTTTGTTCTTGACGCAGGTTCAAATAAGGCCTTTTGAATAATAAGGTTCACAAGCGACATTAGTACCGAAAATAGCAAGGCCATGCCAAAGCCGTGGATTTCAAAGGAAGGTCCCATCAGGTAATCCGTTATCTCTAGGGTGATGGCATTGATGACAAACAAAAACAGCCCTATCGTCAACAGTGTCACCGGCAAGGTCAACAAGATTAAGAGCGGTCGAACCAGCAGATTGAGTATGGATAATAAAATGCTTGCCTGCAATGCGGCTGAAAATCCTGCAAGGTAAAAACTGTCTTTAAAATAGCCGGCAAGTGCCATAAACAAAACTGCATTGATCAAACATCCCATTAACCATCTCATATTTTCAAACTCCTAACATAAAAATTACTCATATGCCTTTTGAACAGTAATGGTTCCCGTTTTTGTTTCGGCATATATTTTTAACATTTTATCAGGATGCTGGATGGATTGGAAGCGAAGTGATTTTTGCATTACATCACTCTTTTCCTCAAGAATTTGCACGCCAACCAGCTTAAGATGGAAGCCGCCGAGATTGCTTTTAAGTTCTCCATTTACCGGAGTCTCTTCCGGAATCTGAACATCAATCGCGCCGGTTGTTGTTTTCGCATGGAGCCATTCGCAGTCTGCTCCTTTAAGATCAAAGGAGATATTGCCGCTAAACGACTGGACTTCTGCCTTTTTAAAATCCCCTTCAAGCCTGATGGTTCCGTTAATGGTCTCCGCTTCGACCTCCTCCAAGTTTCCATTGAAATGAACTTTTCCGTTTGCAGCTTCGACCACCGCTTTTTCCCCTTCTATCTTATCAAGAATGATTTTTCCGTTAGCGGTTTTAACACGAAGATCCTGAACATTCATTGCTTCGCCGACAATCGGACCATTAAATACCCGAATTCGGGCAGTTTCGTATTGAGCTTTTGGCACAAACATAACAGCATCTACTTTCATCCACTTTTGATGGGTTAGAAAATGCAATTTCCCCCCTTCCACTGAAAAATCGGTATCACTTAAAAAAGATTGCCTAGCGTGATCCTGGCTGTCAACGCGATAAACCTTTGCCTCGCATTCCACACGAACATCGGGCTGATCCCAAGCTGTGATTTTTACCGAACCATTGGCAACATCAATATCGATATCTTTTACATCGGCATTTCCATGATGAAAGATATGGGAAATTTCCACAGATTGCACAAAATTCAGGTCAAAATCAAAGTCTTTAATCTTTTTAAAGGCCGAATCTACAAATTCAAAAAACTTTTCTTTTGTTGATTGATATTTGGCATATCTCGAGTCTTCCTTTTTAGCTTCCTCAAAGTGTACTCCAGAGGAAAGTTCGTGAATCATCTGCTCCTGCTTTTGCTTCATAGTTTGCTGGGCGTTTTCCAATTCCTCTAAAAGCGTTAAGGCTTCGTCTACCGTCAACTTTCCTTCTTCCACCATTTTCAAAATCCGCTTTCGTTCCTCTTTCATTCGGTTCCACCTCAAATTTCAAATTTGTCCTTTTTCATCTTATTCAGACTTCTGGGTCATTATCCTTCTATTACGGAAATCCGTGATGGATAGTTTCGTATTTAGGGCATAGAGTCCTTCAACGGGACCTCCTGAGGCTCACTATCTAAGATCGTGTAAAAAAAGAGCTAAAGCACTGCTCTAGCTTTTCATACTCATTTCTTGTTCTTTGATTTGTTGTTTCATTCTTAACCGGTCGCGTTCGAGAATCGGTTTTAAGTATTTACCGGTATATGATTCCGATACTTCTGCTATCTTTTCAGGTGTTCCGCTTGCGATAATCGTACCGCCCCTGTCGCCGCCCTCAGGCCCAAGGTCGATGATGTAGTCTGCAGCCTTGATCACATCGAGATTGTGTTCAATTACCAGGACGGTATCACCATTTTCAACCAAGCGCTGTAATACAACAAGCAACCTGGAGATGTCGTCGACATGAAGACCAGTTGTTGGCTCATCCAAAATGTAGAAAGACCTGCCGGTAGAACGGCGATGCAGTTCTGATGCAAGCTTTACTCGCTGGGCTTCCCCGCCCGACAGTGTGGTTGCCGGCTGCCCAAGCTTAATATAGCCTAAACCAACATCATAAATCGTCTGAAGCTTGCGGCTGATTTTCGGAATGTTTTCGAAAAATTTTAAGGCATCTTCAACGGTCATATCGAGAACTTCAGAAATATTTTTCCCCTTATATTTCACTTCAAGCGTTTCCCGGTTGTAGCGTTTCCCGTGGCACACTTCACAAGGAACATAAACATCAGGCAAAAAGTGCATTTCAATTTTGATAATCCCGTCACCTCGACAGGCTTCACAGCGCCCGCCTTTTACATTAAAGCTGAAGCGGCCTTTTTTATAGCCGCGGACCTTCGCTTCATTTGTCGCCGCAAACAAGTCGCGGATGTCATCGAATACACCTGTATAGGTAGCCGGATTGGAGCGCGGCGTACGGCCGATCGGTGACTGATCAATGTCAATCACTTTATCTAAATGGTCAAGCCCTTTGATACTCTTAAACTCGCCAGGCTTTGTCTTCGCATTGTTTAACTTTTGTGCCAATGCTTTATGAAGAATTTCATTCACAAGCGTACTTTTCCCGGAACCGGAAACACCTGTTACGGCGATAAACAGTCCGAGAGGGAACTTCACATTGACATGTTTTAAATTATTCTCTGCAGCACCCTTGATTTCGACATAGCGGCCGTCTGGCTTACGGCGCTCAAGTGGGAGCGGAATAAATTTCTTGCCTGATAAATACTGTCCTGTCAATGAATTCGGGTCAGCCATGACCTCTTTAGGCGTTCCGGCGGAAATCACTTCACCACCGTGCACCCCTGCTCCCGGCCCGATGTCGATCAAGTAATCAGCTGCCAGCATCGTATCTTCATCATGCTCAACAACAATCAATGTGTTGCCGATATCGCGCATACTCTGCAATGTCCCGATTAAGCGGTCATTATCCCGCTGGTGCAGCCCGATGGACGGCTCGTCCAAAATATAGAGCACCCCGGTCAGGCGCGAGCCGATTTGTGTCGCAAGGCGAATCCTTTGCGCCTCCCCGCCGGAAAGCGTTCCGGCTGTCCGGCTAAGCGTCAAATAATCGAGCCCGACATTCACCAGGAACCCGAGCCGTTCATTAATTTCCCGCAAAATCAATCTGGCAATCTGCATTTCTTTTTCAGATAATGTCAAGCTGTTAAAAAACTTCATCGCCTCTTCAATGGAAAGTTCCGTTACCTGGCTGATATGGCGACCGTTGATGAGCACGGCAAGACTTTCTTTTTTCAGCCGGTACCCTTTACAACTTGGGCACGGCTTCTGCGACATGTATTTTTCCATTTGCTCGCGGATATAATCAGAACTTGTTTCCTTAAACCGGCGCTCTATATTGCGGATTACCCCTTCAAATTCAATATACCCCTCGCGAAGTTGGCCAAAATCATTTTCATAGCGGAAATAAATTTTCTCTCCGCCCGAACCATAGAGAATCTTATCAAGCTGGTGTTCGGGAATATCTTTAATCGGAAGATCCATATCAATTCCGTAATGATTGCAAACCGAAGCAAGTAACTGCGGATAATACTGCGAACTTGTCGGCTCCCATGGGGCAATGGCATGCTCCTTTAGGGATAATTCCTTATTTGGAATCACCAGATCGACATCCACTTCCAATTTGGAACCGAGGCCGTCACACTCCGGGCAGGCACCGAATGGACTGTTAAAAGAAAACATCCGCGGTTCTAATTCCCCAATGGAAAAACCGCATAGCGGGCAGGCGTGGTTTTCACTAAACATCAGTTCTTCCTCACCGATGACATCCACAATGACTTTTCCATCGCCAAGTCCCAACGCAGTTTCAAGTGAATCAGCAACCCGGGCGGACACGCCCTCTTTGACGACAATCCGGTCGATCACGACTTCAATGGTATGCTTTTTGTTTTTTTCCAGCTCGATCTCTTCACTCAGGTCCATCATTTCGCCATCCACACGAACACGGACAAAGCCTTGCTTTTTAATATCCTCCAACACTTTCACATGGGCACCTTTACGTCCGGACACTACTGGAGCCAAAATTTGCATTTTCGTTCGTTCCGGGTATTCAAGAATCCGGTCGACCATCTGCTCAATGGTTTGCGAAGAGATTTCGATCCCGTGATTCGGGCATGTTGGATGGCCGATTCTGGCAAATAAAAGACGTAAATAATCGTAAATTTCGGTTACTGTTCCAACGGTTGAACGCGGGTTCCGGCTCGTTGTTTTTTGATCGATGGAAATGGCCGGAGACAGGCCCTCGATAGTATCAACATCCGGTTTGTCCATCTGCCCGAGAAACTGCCGGGCATAAGCCGATAAAGATTCGACGTATCTGCGCTGTCCCTCGGCATAAATCGTATCAAACGCAAGCGAAGACTTTCCCGAACCGGAAAGCCCTGTGATGACCACAAGCTGATCTCTCGGAATCGTGACATCAATATTTTTTAAATTATTGGCTCTTGCACCTTTCACAATCAATTTTTCCATTGCCATTGTACTTTTATCCTTCCGCTTTCAATTCAAATAATAGATCACGCAATTCGGCTGCACGCTCGAAATCAAGCGCTTTGGCCGCTTCTTTCATTTCTTTTTCCATATCGGCGATTAAGCGGTCTTTTTCCTTTTTCGACATCTTGCTGAAGGAAGTTGATGGTTTATATTCCTCTTGCTCCTCAGCAGCATAGGTGGCGCGAATGACATCGCGTATATCTTTCTGTATCGTTTCCGGGGTAATCCCGTGTTTGCGGTTATATTCCTCTTGAATCGTGCGGCGTCGTTTTGTTTCGCTGATGGCCTTCTCCATCGAATCCGTGATGCGGTCAGCATACATAATGACCTGCCCGTTGGCATTCCTGGCCGCCCGGCCGATCGTCTGAATCAAGGAACGTTCCGAACGGAGGAAACCTTCCTTGTCGGCATCAAGAATCGCTACCAGCGATACTTCCGGGATATCGAGACCTTCCCGAAGCAGGTTAATCCCGACGAGTACATCATATTTACCAAGTCGAAGTTCACGGATAATCTCAATCCGTTCTAATGTCTTGATCTCCGAATGGAGATACTGAACCTTAATTCCAATTTCTTTTAAATAGTCCGTTAAGTCCTCCGACATTTTTTTCGTCAGCGTGGTGACAAGCACCCGTTCGTTTTTCTTTACCCGCTCCTGAATTTCGCCAATCAAGTCATCAATCTGCCCCTCAATCGGCCGGACATCAATCTTCGGATCCAACAATCCCGTCGGCCTGATGATTTGCTCAACCATTTTCGGTGTATGCTCGATTTCATATGGTCCGGGTGTAGCGGATACATAAATAATATTATGAATATGTTTCTCAAACTCATCAAACTTTAGCGGACGGTTATCAAGGGCTGATGGCAGACGGAAGCCATGCTCAACAAGTACTTCCTTCCTCGCCTTATCACCGTTGTACATTCCCCTGATTTGCGGCAGGGTCACATGAGACTCATCAATCACAATCAGAAAGTCTTTTGGAAAATAATCGAGCAGTGTATATGGCGTAGAACCCGCAGGTCTTAGTGTCAGATGACGCGAGTAATTCTCAATGCCGGAGCAAAAACCCATCTCGTGCATCATTTCTAGGTCATAACGGGTACGTTGTTCCAGCCGCTGAGCTTCCAGCAATTTATTTTCCGCCTTTAACACGGCAAGCCGTTCTTCCAGTTCTTTTTCAATATTTTGGATGGCCAGGCGCATTTTTTCTTCTCTGGTGACGAAGTGGGATGCCGGAAAAATCGCCGCATGTTCGCGTTCGCCGACGATTTCACCGGTAAGGGCATCGACTTCGCGTATACGGTCAATTTCATCCCCGAAAAATTCAACTCGGATGCAGTGCTCATCGCGGGAAGCCGGAAAGATTTCGACGACATCGCCGCGGACCCGGAACGTCCCACGCTTAAAATCAATATCGTTCCGTTCATATTGGATATCGACAAGGCGGTGAAGCAATTGATTTCTTTCAATTTCCATGCCGGTTCTTAAAGAAACAACCAACTCGCGGTATTCTTCCGGCGAACCGAGACCGTAGATACAGGACACACTGGCAATAATAATCACGTCATTACGTTCAAATAACGCAGATGTTGCCGAGTGCCGAAGTTTATCGATTTCATCATTAATGCTGGCGTCTTTTTCAATAAATGTATCTGTCTGCGGAACATATGCTTCCGGCTGATAGTAATCGTAGTAACTGACGAAATATTCGACCGCATTGTTCGGGAAAAATTCTTTAAACTCGCTGTATAACTGGCCCGCCAGCGTTTTATTATGAGCAATCACAAGTGTTGGTTTGTTGACCTCTTTAATGACATTGGAAATGGTAAATGTCTTCCCTGTTCCCGTTGCTCCAAGAAGTGTTTGATGGCGTTTGTTACTTTTAACCCCTTCAACCAATTGTCTGATGGCCTCAGGCTGGTCACCCTGCGGTGAATACTTCGAAACTAATTCAAATTGATTCTTCACAAAAAGCTGACCTCCCGTTAAACAAATTGCTTTTCAGCATGAAAACCTAATATGGACCGGGATGGCGCTGAAAAGTTGTTCCTGCAAATTTATATTATCATTCTACCACATTCCACTGAAAACAAACCAATAATATGCGAACTAATATTCGTTATTTTTAGTTATGGGGCGGGTTCCCAATAAAAATGGATGATTGCTCTAATAAAATCGGGATATTCGCAAATAAAACTAGGTTATCCACTAATGAATATAGGAAGCATTAAGTCACGTTTAGCATTTAGTCGTTCTTCGGAGGTGATTTGTATAAAAAATCGAATTATAACATAAATGTCTAATTTTCAGGAAAACAAGAAATGTGATGAGAAATAAAAATTACATAATTATCCACTAAAATGACAAAAAAGTACTTAGAAATATCCAGCCAATAAGGATGTTTCGCAAAATAAACATAGTCTTGTGAAACACAAGTTATATAAGGCTTTTTTGCTAGTTTTTAAAGAATTTTAGGTCTTTGAAACTATGCATCCTATTCATGAAAAGTATTCTCAAACATTAAAAATATATTACATTTTTGTTACGTTGGCTGGTGCAAAAATTGTTTAAATATGTAGATAAAGCCTGCATCCATACTATTTGGCGCAATTTCTGCTTTTTGTAATAGAAATTGTTTACATGACCATATTTTGCATTTATTTACTAAATATCCATTTTACGTGGATGCACTTCATATGAAATTTTATTATTATAATCCATGTACAAAATTGAAATAAGGAAGTGCTTTAATTGAAGAAAAATATCGTGACAGCAGCTGCAACGGCAGGGCTTCTTATGACTGCTTTTGGTGCCTCTGCTAGTGCACAAGAAACTACATATACCGTTCAGCCAGGGGACAGCCTTTGGAAAATCTCTCATTTAAAAAATGTTTCAATAAATAACTTAAAAGATTGGAATCACCTTTCTGATGATCAAATCTATGTAAATCAAAAACTATCGCTGGCTTATACGGTAAAACCAGGTGATACGCTTTGGGCAATTGCAAGATCTTATGGTACAACAGTAAGTGAACTTAAAAGCCTAAATGGATTATCATCTGATTTACTTCAGATTGGGCAGCAACTAAGAATACCAAATGTTAAATCAGTTACACCGGTTTCACATAAGCCGGCTTCCGTTACTCCAGTATGTTCACCTTATGTTGTACAACGCGGTGATTCCCTTTATAAGATCGGGAAACGTTTTAATTTATCAATAGCTCAGCTTAAATCTTTGAATCAGCTGACAACCGACACCATTTATCCTGGGCAAACTCTAAAAGTTGACGGCACACCTAAAGTTTCAGCTGCTTCAACAACAAATACTGCTCAAACACATGTGAAGTCTGATTCAGTTGAAAAACCAGCAGCACAAGACAACTCAAATTCCAATCAAACAACTGCGCAAAACCAGAACACAGCAAGTGTAAAACCGGCTGTGAAGCCTGATGTAAAAGAAACACAAAAACCGGCAGCTTCTAATCAAGCAGCGGCTACTGTTTCAAAACCAGCTCAGAATCAAGCAGCACCTTCTGTTTCAAAACCGGTTCAAAATCAAACAGCATCTTCTGTTTCAAAACCGGCAGTGTCGTCTAATTCTAATGTAAGCCAACAAGCTCCTGCAAGTTCAACAGCAGATGGACAAGCTATCATTGCATATGCTGAAAAATTCATGGGCACACCATACAGCTGGGGAGGAAACACGCCAGCAGGATTTGACTGCAGCGGATTTACCAAATATGTCTTTAATCATTTCGGAATTTCCTTACCGCGGACCACTTCAGAACAATGGAATGCAACATCACCGGTAAGTTCGCCAAGAACAGGTGATCTTGTCTTCTTCCAAACATATAAATTAGGTCCGTCACATGTAGGGATCTATATTGGCAACAACAAGTTCATCAGCGCTGCAGCAAATGGTGTAACCATCTCTGATTTAACAGCAACGTATTGGAGCTCCCGATACCTGGGTGCAAGATCAGTTAACTAAACCATAAAGTGAAAGGTCACAGAAACGCTTCTGTGACCTTTTTAATTGCAGGTGCCATGCGGACTCGGACATCCATTTGCTTCTTTTTCCACCTGAATGGTGCTGTGTTCAATGTCAAACTCATCATGAAGCACCTTTTGCGCCCGGAATAAAATATCATCGTGAATGCCGTCATTTGTAATGGTAAGATGACAACTTAACACCGGATAACCAGAAGTAATCGTCCATATATGCAAATCGTGAACTTCCTTCACCATCGGAATCTTTCCTAATGCTTTTTTTATTTTATCGGAATCGATCTGTGCAGGAGCACCTTCCATTAAAATATGGAAAGAATCCTTTGTTACCCTGATCCCACTGATGATAATTAAAATGGAAACAATGACACTGGCAATCGGATCGGCGATGCCCCAGCGAAAAAACAGAATCAAAAGTGCCGCCACAATCGCGCCAATTGACCCAAGCAAATCACCGATTACATGGAGAAATGCACTTCTGACATTGAGATTTTCTTCTTTATCACCTTTCATCAATATCCAGGCCGCCATGATATTCACTAGGAACCCTATGCAGGAAATCAACAGCATTCCTGTACTTTGCACCTTCGGCGGAGCAAAGAAACGGTGCAATGCTTCATATAGAATCATGAGAGAAACAAAGATTAACAAAAGTCCATTTAATGCTGCTGCAATAATTTCAAATCGTTTGAATCCGTAAGTGTTTATTTGGGTCCCTTTCTTTTCCCCCAGTTTGATGGCAAAAAAGCTTAATCCAAGTGACCCAGCATCACTCAACATATGACCAGCGTCAGACAGAAGCGTAAGGCTATTTGTCACAATACCGCCAATTACTTCAACAACCATAAGAACTGAAATCAAAAGAAACGAGCTAAATAATGCTTTTTTATTATTTGTATGTGAATGACCATGCGAGTGGCTATGTGAATGCCCATGATGGTGACCCATATTATATTCCCCCTAAAAGCCATAATTGGCTCTTTTTTCTCTGTATATAAAACAAATAAGTTCCAATTACGGCTAGTTTTTTCCTAATCTGATGCTCTAATACATACCCGCTATTCCTTTATCCTTAAAAGCCGGAGCCCGTTAAGCGTGACAAGGAGAGTCACTCCCATATCAGCAAAGATCGCGACCCATAAGGTAAGCCAGCCGGGAATCACAAGTAAAAGAGCCAATAACTTTACTACAAGTGATAATGAAATATTTTGTTTAATAATCCGGACAGTTTTGCGGCTTAAACGGATGATAAACGGCAATTTGTTCAAGTCATCATTCATGAGGGCAATATCTGCTGTTTCAAGCGCGGCATCTGTTCCTGCACTGCCCATTGCGATGCCAACGGCTGCTGCGGCAAGTGCTGGGGCATCATTGACCCCGTCTCCGACCATGGCAACTTTCCCATAGGCTGAAGTTAATTGGTGGATGCATGCCAATTTATCTTTAGGGAGCAGCTCTGCTTTTATTTCGGATACACCTGTCTTACGACCGATTGCCTTAGCGGCTGCATAATGATCGCCGGTCAGTAAAATCGTGTGCTCAATCCCTACCTGCTGAAGCTGACTGATAACAGATGAACTATTTTCTTTGATTTCATCTGCCGCAGCAATCAGTGCCACGATTTTAGAAGACGTGCCAACCAGCATCACCGTTTTCCCTTCATTTTTCAGGTAATCGATTTGACTTTTGATTTCGTCTGAGATCACATCAAATAGCTTCGCATTCCCGACCCTATACACTGTTCCATCAACTGTACCTTGAATCCCCTTGCCGGCAATGGATGTAAAGTTTTCAACATGATCATCAGAATTGCCGGCTTTCCGGACAATGGCTGCTGCAAGCGGGTGCTCAGACATCTTCTCCAGTGCCGCTACTTTTTGCAGAAGCAGTTGGTCATCACTTACATTGATAAAATCCGTGACAACCGGGGTCCCCTTAGTCAGTGTCCCTGTTTTATCAAAAGCAATTGCTTTTAATGAAGCCGCCTCCTCTATTATATTCCCTCCTTTGATCAACACGCCGCGGCGGGCAGCTGTCCCAATCGCTGTCACAATAGCTACCGGGGTGGAAATAACCAGGGCACACGGGCATGCTACAACTAAAACGGCAAGTCCTTCGTACATCCACTCGTACCAATCTGCTGAGAAGCATAACGGAGGAAATAGTGCTACAAGCAGGGCAATTACCATAATTGCCGGCGTATAGTATTTGGCAAAACGGTCTATAAACCGTTGAGAAGGGGCTTTTTGCCCCTGAGCTTCCTCTACTAAGTGAATGATTTTGGCAATGGTTGAATCTTCACTCTGCCTGGTCACTTGAATTTTTAAAAATCCTTCTTCATTTAGTGTTCCGGCGAACACTTTATCTCCTCTGCCTTTGTCAACCGGAACAGACTCGCCGGTAATGGCTGCCTGATTTACTGAGGATGTTCCTTCCACAATCACACCATCCATAGCAATCAATTGTCCGGGCTTTACGAGCAGGAGATCGCCGATTTCAATATCCTCTGCTTTTAAGAGGCGCTCCTTCCCGTTTCGAATGACAAGCGCTTCCTTTGGTTTCTGCTCCATCAGTGAACGAATCGAGGCGCGTGCTTTGTCCATGGTATACCCCTCAAGCACTTCGCTGACGGCAAACAGGATCACCACAACTGCCCCTTCTTGCCACTGGCCAATAATAGCTGCTCCAATAATGGCAATCGTCATCAGCGTTTTCATATCAAATTCAAGCCGGAGTATATTTTTCACGCCGGTTTGAAACAGCCCAAAGCCTCCCAGTAAAATTGATCCGGCATAGAAAAGGGTTTGGTTAAATAAATAACCTGCCAATAGCAGCAAGACAGACAGACCAAGGAGACAATTCCGCTTCCAAAACGATTGCTTCGGTAAAGCTGCAATATTTTCCTTCTCCGGAATAATCGTTAATTTCTCAAATGCACCAGCTTCGTGAAGTTCTTCCAAACTGGCATTTCCATAGACTGTTAGTTTTGCAGCGCCAAAATTTACTTTTGCATTAACCACACCATCCAGGTGTTGGACGTTCTTTTCGAACTTTGCGGCACAGCTCATTCAGGAAAAACCTTGAACCCGGTAAACGTGTTTTTCCAGCGTTTCACTCACGACCCGCCACCTCCTCCTGATGGGCGAAGGCAATATGAATTAATTGTTTAACATGCTCATCATCAAGGGAATAATAAACAAGCTTGCCTTCTTTTCGGTATTTGGCAAGACCAAGGCTTTTTAGATGTCTTAAATGATGTGAAGCCGTGGCCGTTGTTGCACCCACTATATAGGCGACATCATGTACACAGAGCTCTTCTTCAAGCGTTAGGGCATAAGCAATTTTCAGGCGGGTTTCATCTGATAGTGCTTTAAACAGTTTGGCAACGGCAAGCAGATGGCTGCTTGTTCCAAGCTGCAGCTGAAGCGTAATCGCTTTCTCACTTTCCATACAAGAAACCTCGCAAATATCCTGCTCTTTCATTCTGTCACCTTCTTCATTCAAATGTTCGTTTGAATATATAATATTCAAACGAACATTTGAATGTCAAACAAATTATGCTTTTTGAAGGGGAAGTTTTTTAAAATGGACTATCCTGGAACTTGGGTCATGACACAAACATGGGAACAGCTGTTATTTTTACATTGGAAAATCACTCCCCAATATATGGATCTTCTCCTACCAAAGGAATTGGAACTGGATACCTATCAGGGAAGTGCGTGGCTGACGGTTCTGCCATTTCAGGTGAGCCATCAGCGCATCCGTTTGCTGCCGGAACTCCCGCTTTTACGTGCGTATCGCGAGTTAAACGTTCGAACGTATGTAAAATATAAAGGGAAACCGGGGGTGTATTTCTTTTCTCTTGATGTCGATCACCCACTTGCTGTAATAGGAGGAAAAACCGCTGGGTTACCTTTTCATTTGGCAAAAATAGATCTTCATCAGAATGGCAGTCTGGTCTCTTTTACAAGCAGTAGGATGTTTAAACAGGGCGCATTCTCAACAGAGTATGCACCCATTTCGAAACCTGTTCCCGTTGAAGCAGGCAGCCTCGATTACTGGCTGCTGGAGCGCTATAGTTTGTTTGTAAAATTGGGAAAATTGGTGTTACAAGGGGATATTCGCCATGAACACTGGGAGGTAAGCGGGGCATCGGTACGAATCATGGAAAATTCCATCTTACCTTTTAAGGTGATAAGTGAGCCGGAGCAAATGCACTTTTGTGCCAGAAAAACGGCATATATTTTTCCTTTTAGAAAAGTGCCAATGGGGCGGGCCTTTTAGGATTCTATTAGATCTGTTTGATAAAACGGTTGCAATGACTTACATCATTCTCAAATCCTTTTTCACGTAATTCTCGTCCACTGCCACATTCCCAAATTAGTTCGCTTATTTTTTAATTACATTTTTAAATACACCTATACACACTTTCTTTCGATCCAGAAGTTCTCCATTTCGTTTAACTATTACGAGGAACAAGGAAAGAAGTAGCTTAATTTTTGGTAATGATATACAATACAGTCAGACATCTATTGTGGACAAACGGCTTAAAACTATTCGATTAAAAGAGGAGGAAATATAAATTGGAAACATCTAAAAAAATAACAGTAGAAACAACAGTTCAAGCACCGGTGGAAACAGTATGGAAATGTTGGACAGATCCAAAACATATAACAAAATGGAACTCAGCTTCAGATGACTGGCACACACCATTTGCGGAGAATGATGTTAGAGTAGGTGGGAAATTCCTTTCCAGAATGGAAGCCAAAGATGGCAGTTTTGGTTTTGACTTTGGTGGAATTTATGATGAAGTAAAGTTACATGAGGTGATCGATTATTTTTAAAGGTCAAGAAAACGAAACCAAAGTAATAGAAACATTTGACGCTGAAACTGAGAATCCAATTGAGGCACAACAACAAGGATGGCAGGCAATTCTAAATAATTTCAAAAAATATGTAGAACAAACAACCGTTTAAAAATGCAAATCAGTAATGCTCATGTAATCAGACGGCAGCGAACTTGCTGCCGTTTTCTTATTCAAATGCTCTGTGAACTCCATGGTCCGAATATATGTATCCGTTGGGATTATATTTTAGTACTATTCAAATGTTGTATTGCTTACTCACTTCGTCATCTTCAAAATTAGTATTTCGGTATAGCTTCAAGATAAATAATTTCAATACCCCCGATTCTGCACCTTACTTCCAAGACGGACAGTGAGAAATAAGCCGCTTTTGTGAATGATAAGCATTAAAATTCCAGCCAACACTTGATCCCATCTTGAATTGAACGGCAAGGGGTTTAATGAATTCATCATGGACGGATCCATACAAAAATTGGCGGTGATTTGACCGAGAAGCGGATTGCTCGTTTCTCCAAGAATTGCACGAAAAATGAATAATAAACATGCTGGGATCAGGACTGCCCCGCTTATATAAGCATAGCGATTCTTTTCCAAAGGGTGCCTAGGCACAACAATTGGCATCCACATTCCGAAAGCAAGCAGAAATAAAAGGATGAGATACCCATTTTGCATAAGGGGATTTTGAGCTAGGAAACTCAATATAACTGGTATATGGTACAAAAGGAAAAGAAAAGCAAACATATATAAAGCAGCAAAAGACATCCCCTGTAACAACCGTATTCTCTGCCATAACAAATCAGGGATTCCCAATAAAAATAATGGCGGGATAATGAAAAATAAAAAGCTCATATGGATCATGTGCAAACTAAAGGATAAATGGCTAATAGAGACAAAAGGACTGCCAATGGTGAGATAAAAAAGAAGAAGACTGCAGAAAAAAATCAGGAGTTGTTTGTGATAGAGTGTTAATCTTAATACATATTTGATGAGGATCACGTAAAAGAAAGCAAGGCACAAAACAGCTGTTAACAACGGGATATTCCACATCGGCCGCCCTAGGAGCCAAATTTCAAATAACATTGGATCCTCCCCCTTTTTCTCCGGTGACTGACTAAAGAAAACGATCCAGTGTAACTTCTAGAGTTTATGACGGCATTGCAGAATTATGACAACACCACCGTTTTGTTGTACTCCACGACTATATTCATTATAATTTCGGTAAAACTGATGTTTTGCAGAGGGAGATTCGGGAGGGGAATCGAATGACGAAAGCAATTATTTTTGATTTTGATGGATTAATTGTGGATACAGAGTCAGTATGGTTCGAAGTATATAAAGAAACATTCCAGGAATATAACGTGGGCTTAACGATTGAAAAATTCTCAAAGGTGATTGGGACATCGGACGAGTCGTTATGGAAGTATTTTTAAGATGAGACGGGTGTATCGATAAAGGAAGCCAAATTGGAGGAAAAGCAGTTAGCCTTATACCACCAAAAAGCTGGAAATCTCAAACTAAGGGACGGTGTGAGATCTTATCTTGAAGAAGCTGAAAAACAAGGTTTGAAAATCGGGCTTGCTTCAAGCTCCAGCCGGGACTGGGTAGAATCTTACCTTAAAAAGTTCGAAATCTATGATTATTTTCATGTGATAAAAACAAAGGAAAATGTGAAAAAAGTAAAACCGGACCCAAGTCTTTATATCAAAGCACTTGAAGCACTTTCCGTAACACCTGAAGAGTCAATCGCATTTGAGGATTCCTTAAACGGTTCAATGGCCGCAATTGCTGCAGGAATCAGGTGCGTGATCGTTCCAAATCCTGTCACGGAGCACCTTCCATTTGAACATTATCATTTACTTCTTTCATCGATGGCAGAAAAAAGCTTGTCGCATATTTTAGGGGATCTACATCAAAATGTAGTTTGATAGAACGATAAATAAGGAGCTTTTATTTAAGGATTCTCCAAAAAATGATGCCAAATCGCCGATCACTTCGGAACATTCGCCGATAAAAAATTGTTCTTGCTTAAGTCTGCATTTCGACTTTTTGTGCCACTGTTTTTTGACCCCGAGGGGCTAGGCTGCTTGCGCTGGACAATTTTTTTATAAATTCTTATATTATTAAAAAGGCCGCTACAGGTAAGCGGCCCTTAATGTTTTGTTTTCCAAAACTGGCTGGGTGGTGTTGTTTTTGCCGTTAAAAATAACAATATGATTAAGATCGGCATAAAGAATGTCACCTTTTTGAACCGGGCCGAGTTCCCGGTATTTTTCTGTACTCATTTCCGCTTCGAAGATATGCCCTAGATCCAATCTTTTGAGATCAATTCGAACAGTCGAACCGACCTTCGTGACATGAGAAACCTCCGCAGGGACGGAGCTTCCCTTCAACGTTCTGTTTAAGCCAATTTCATGCGGCCGAATGTAGCCTACTTCATCCCCATTTGGAATGGTGTTTCCCAAATACCCCCTAAGCGCAGCTCCCCGCAATTCATTGACCCTGCCTAAAAAGCTGTAAACAAAGGCATTTGCCGGATTTTGATAGACTTCTTCAGGCGGGCCGATTTGCTCCACCCTTCCATGATTCATCACCACTATCGTATCTGCCATTTCCAACGCTTCCTCTTGATCATGAGTAACAAAGAGAGTGGTGATATTTAGCTTTTGATGAATTTCCCGGAGCCAGTGCCGCAGTTCCTGACGAACTTTGGCATCCAGCGCACCGAACGGTTCATCAAGAAGCAAGACCTCGGGTTCGATTGCTAAAGCTCTCGCCAACGCAATTCTTTGCCGCTGTCCTCCAGATAACTGTGAAGGATAACGGCTGGCAGTGTGCTCGAGTTGAACAAGCTTTAATAATTCCATTACCTTTTCTGTTATTTCTTTTTTAGATGGACGCTGCTTTCGCGGCCGTACTTTAAGACCAAAGGCAATATTATCAAAAATGTTCATATGCTTAAACAAAGCATAATGTTGAAAAACAAAGCCAACCTTCCGTTCTCTCACCGTTTTAGCGGAAAAATCACTGCCATTCAACAAGATGGTTCCTGCATCAATTTTCTCCAGTCCGGCAATTAATCTTAGAAGAGTGGTTTTCCCTGAGCCGGATGGTCCTAAAAGGGCGGTAAAATCCCCTGTCGGTATATCCAGCGTGATGTTGTCCACTGCCCGGAAAGTACCAAACTCTTTTGTGACCTCTTTTAGCGAAATGCCCATTTCTTTATCCCCCATTAACGTATTTTTTCGTTTTCCACTCAACCAAACTTTTTAAACCCAGGGTGACCAATGCCAGCATGGTTAGAAGTGATGCCATTGCAAAGGCTGCCTGAAAGTTGTATTCGTTATACAAGATTTCCACATGAAGCGGAATCGTGTTCGTTAGGCCGCGAATGTGTCCGGAAACGACGGAAACAGCTCCGAATTCTCCCATGGCCCGAGCGATGCAGAGGATCACACCGTATAATAATCCCCACTTGATATTCGGCAATGTCACACGGAAAAACATTTGCCAGCCATTCGCCCCCAGTGTCATCGCAGCCTGCTCCTCCTCTGTCCCTTGCTCCTGCATCATGGGAATAAGTTCACGAACAACAAACGGAAAGGTAACGAAAATCGTGGCCAGCACAATTCCCGGAACAGCAAAGACAATTTTAAGATCAAGGGCGGCAAGAAACGAGCCAAATAATCCTTGAGACCCAAACAATAGAACGAAGACTAACCCGGCAATCACAGGTGAAACAGCAAACGGAATATCAATTAAAGTAATTAAGATATTTTTCCCTCTGAAATCAAACTTTGCAATCGCCCATGCTGCTACAATACCGAAGACCGTGTTAATCGGGACGCTAATCGCTGCAGTTACCAAAGTTAACTTGATCGCGGAGAGGGCATCCGCATCATTGAAGGCGGCAAAGTATAACTGGATTCCTTTTTTCAATGCTTCTGAAAATACAGCGAGCAATGGAATGACAATAAATAATCCCAAGAAGCCGAGAGCAACTCCAATTAACAGCCATTTTTTCATCGAAACAAATTTTACCTCAAGGACTAGTTCATTCACATTCATTCCTCCTTTAGATCATTTGCTGTTTTTTAGCCGTTTTCCATTGCCAAACATTAATTAGGAATAACAGAATGAACGAGAACAGCAACATGACGACGGCAATGGCTGCCGCCCCTCCATAGTTAAATTGCTCAAGTTTCGTAATAATCAATAAAGGAATAATTTCTGTTTTCATTGGCATATTTCCCGATATGAACACGACTGACCCGTATTCCCCTAATGCCCTTGCAAAGGCAAGAGCAAATCCCGTCATCATAGCAGGAAAAATTGCGGGGAAAATAATCTTGAAAAAAATCTGCATGGAATTGGCTCCAAGGGTTGCGGCCGCTTCCTCATAACGAGTATCCAAATCCTGTAACACAGGCTGGACGGATCGGACCACAAAGGGGAGTCCAATAAATGTTAAAGCAATCATGATTCCTAAAGGCGTATAGGCAATCTTTATTCCCATAGCGGCAAAATACTTCCCAATCCAGCCGTTTGGCGCATAAATGGTCGTTAGGGCAATTCCGGCGATCGCGGTCGGAAGGGCAAATGGCAGGTCTACTATTGCATCTGCCAGGCGTTTCCCCCAAAAATCATAGAGTACCAGCACCCAGGCAATAAGTGTTCCAAAAACAAGGTTTATGAATGCCGCAAAAAAGGAAGTCCACAATGTTAATTTATAGGAAGCTACTACTCTTTCATCTGTTACAGTTCGCCAAAATTCAGTAAAACTGAGCGTAGAAGCTTTTAAAAATAAAACAGCTAATGGAATCAAAATAATAAGACTTAAATAGACGACAGTATATCCCATGGAAAGGCCGAACCCCGGCAGTGCCCGATGACGGATCAATTTCTTTAACATATAAAAATCTCCTCTTTACTTCGGTTTATAAATTTGATCGAAGATTCCCCCGTCAGCGAAATACGTTTTTTGTGCTTTTGTCCAGCCGCCAAACAGTTCATCAATGGTGAATAAATGAATGTCCGGGAATTGGCTGTGGTACTTTTCAATAATTTGTTTGTCACGCGGCCGGTAATAATTTTGGGCGGCAATTTCCTGCCCCTCCGGTGAGTACAAATAATCAAGGTACGCTTTCGCTACTTTTTCAGTCCCATGTTTTTTGGCTATCTGATCCACAAAGGTTACAGGAGGTTCCGCCAGAATGCTGACAGATGGATATACAATATCAAACTGATTGCCAAGTTGTTTCTTTGCCAGGTAGGCTTCATTTTCCCATGCTATTAACACATCGCCTATTCCTTTTTCTGTAAACGTTGTGGTCGCCCCGCGCGCACCGGAGTCCAGAACCGGAACATTATGATAGAGCTTTGTCACGAATTCCTTTGCCTTCTGTTCGTCTCCATTGTTTTTCTTTAATGCATAGCCCCATGCGGCCAGGAAATTCCATCTGGCTCCTCCAGATGTTTTCGGATTTGGGGTGATCACCGAAACACCTTTCTTCACAAGGTCATCCCAATCTTTAATCCCTTTTGGGTTGCCTTTGCGGACAAGGAATACAATCGTCGATGTATAGGGAGAACTATTGTTGGCTAGCCGCTTCTGCCAATCGGAAGATATTTTTCCTGTCTTGGCAATGGCATCAATATCGTAAGCCAGGGCCAATGTGACCACATCAGCTTCAAGCCCATCAATGACGGCGCGGGATTGAGCACCTGAACCTCCATGAGATTGCTTAATGGTCACTTTCTGACCGGTCTTTTCTTCCCAATAAGAGGCAAAACTTTTATTAAACTGTTCATAAAGCTCTCTTGTCGGATCATACGAAACATTTAATAACTCGACCGTGTGTTTGGTTGAATTCTTGCTTCCTGCCGTTTGAGCCGAGCACCCGGCTGCCCCTAACAGCAAAGTAAAAGATACCATCATCATCCATATTTTTCGCATCATTTTTCTCTCCTTTTTTCTGGGCTTTTTTGCAACAAAAAAAGCCCGATAGTTCATAAACGTACATGTCCATGCACGAAAATAACTATAGGGCCTTCGGGTGTCCGATCGGCAGATAGATATTTACTTTTTAGGGCGCTCCGAACGTTCATTTTTCCTTTGCATAGGGAAACGGTATTTTTCTAATCGGTCAATTTGGGTAATCTGTGAATCATGAACGGTTATTTGTATAGTTCCAAACTCCAAGCCTTCTAACAAACTAGCGATTTTCTCCAGTATCTGCTGATCCAGACGACCTTTTGACAGCAACGAAATCTTCCCCCTCTATTTTGGTTATGCGGTTTTGCAATAAATCTTCTAAAGTAGTTCGTTCGAGAACAAAGGCAATAGTATCGCGAACCAAAGACCATAACGGTTTTAATTGACAGCCAGCTTCCAGCGGGCAAGGCTCGTATTTTGTAATCGAAGCACAGGCCATTGGTGACAATGGGCCCTCCAAATCGCGAATCACTTCACCAATACAAATCTCTGCAGGCTTCTTAAACAGCAAATACCCGCCTCTTGCTCCTCTTTTGCTTGTCACATAGCCCAATTTCTTTAGTTGTAGCAAGATTTGTTCCAGGTAGTGAATACTAACTAATGTCTGATCGGCAATCTCCTGAATTCCCATGATAGTTCCTTCATGACTTCCGAGTAAGAGCAATGCTCGTAATGCATATTCACCTTTACTCGATACCTTCATGACCAACCTCCCTTTTAATGTTGAGTATTTTAGTCAACATTCGTACCCGCGGTATAACTCTCATTTGGGTCTGTTAAATGAGACTTTGGACTAATACCTATATGCAACTGGGATTGAATAAGGCAATAGGATGTAACTATTTCATTAATTCCTATTAATTTGATGTGTTTACTTTATAAAAATCATAATATGGATTTTTCAGAAAAGCAACTATTTTTTGGAGGATTTTTTGTACAGCCAATTTAACCACATAGACTATATAAAATATTTGGGGTTAACAAATAATAGGGCTTATCCGGGTAGGCGAAAAAAATGTCCTTCATTCGGTATGAAAGACAAATACTAGTCCGATTTTTGCTGTAAATTAGTCTATTTACAGTTTCCAATGAACAGCTCCTTTTTCATTCGTAAAGCATTATCATTTTATTGGTGCTCCCGGAGCATAGTATAGTGGAGGCACTTTAAGCCATCCTCGTCTTTTCACGATTTCTTTTAAGGTTGCTCCAAATGTCATATATTCCTGTAAATATTCAAGCCATATCAATGTAACATCATTGCGTATGGATTGAATAATTGCATTTGCACAAAAGGAAATTAAAATAACGATTTTAATATTAAGGCTGTTTGCAAGTTCATCATCCGTCAACTTCACCCCCATTGGAACTTCGCTCGGATTTGACTGCGGTTTGGATTCACATAAGGGTGGTAAGGGGACTCCTTCAGATCTCAAAAAGACAATCATACGTTCTTTCTGGGATTTGAACATTTCAATGGCTTCATGAAAAGCTTTTCTTAATTCGCGATCCGTTGTACTATTAACCCCTGCTTCAGTATGAACTTGTTCATCCGCTAATTCGGAAAGCCAGGACCAGCAGGAAAAGACTTCTCCAACATGTAAAGGAGATTTAGGCTCATCATCAATAAATGATTGCATAACATTTTTAATAGCTTGTATAGTATCTGGCATACTTCTTACCTCACTTTTCGGTTTGCGGCAAACCCGGGGGATTATACAACGGTGGCACCTTGAGCCATCCTCGTTTTCGCATCAAAGATTTAAATGTTAATAAAAAGGTTATATGTTCTTGCAAAAACTCGGCCCATATTAAACTAACATCGCTGCGGATAGAATGTGCCGCAGCTTCCGCACAATTTCCCATTGCCATTGTTAATTTTTTCTTTAAGCTGTTTGCGAGTTCGTTATCTGTTAGCTTCACACCCAACGGAACACTATTCAGATCAGAAATAGGTTTCGATTCACTAAGTGGTGGCAATGGAATTCCTTCTGAACGCATAAAACATGAAATCCGCTCTTTCTCCGTTTGAAACATATTAACTGCTTCCTGAAGCGCTTTTCTCAACTCAGGGTCTGTTGTACTGTTAATGCCTACTTCAGTCTGTACTTGTGTCTCCGCGATTAACGCTAAAAATACCCAGCATGTCATAGCCTCTCCAATGTGTAGAGGCGTTTTATTTTCATCTTTCATAAATGACAGAGCTACACTTTTTAAGGCTTGCAACAGATCAGGCACACAGTTCACCTTCCTCTCTTTTTTTAATTTCCCCAAAATATTTTTAATCATTACATCACAGATACAAAAAAACGTCCTAAACATCAGGACGTTTCTAAAATTCCAAAGAAAACAGGATCATTTCCCGGAAATGGCCGCTTTTTCCTCGATTGCTTGGCCTGTTTCCTGAATATCATCAAAAGCACATTGCCCAAGGGGAATGATCTTTGTTTTCTTGACATATTTATAGCCAAACCATGTGATAAGAAAGATCGGCAATCCAATATAGGAAACGGCAATCCCATACCAATCAATTTTGCCGCTCGTAAATGCTTGATAATTTTGACCAAGGATAATAAAAAGGCACATGATTAAGGCAAGGAGCGGGCCGAATGGATACCATTTCGCCTTATATTTCAGTTCCTTCAAATCCAGGCCCTGGGCGACATAGGCCTTACGGAAACGATAGTGGCTTAAGGCGATGCCTGCCCATGCAATAAACCCGGTTAAGCCTGAAGCATTCAATAACCATGTGTACACCTGATCTCCAAAGATGGAGGATAAAAAGGCCAATGCTCCGATAATCGTCGTCACTACAAGGGCATTCATCGGAATGCCGCGGCGATTGACGTTTTGCAAAAATTTAGGTGCTTGCCCTTCCTTTGCCATCGACCAAAGCATCCGGGTTGAGGCATATAATCCTGATGTTCCGCATGATAAAACAGAGGTTAAAATAACTGCATTCATCACAGAAGCCGTAAAGGCAAATCCGGCTTTCTCAAATACAAGAGTAAATGGGCTGACGGCAACCTTGTCAACATCCCCGCCTAATAATTGGTTGCTCGTATACGGGATAATCAAGCCAATGACTGCAATGGCCCCGATATAAAACAACAGAATCCGCCAAAACACTTGCCGAATCGCTTTAGGTACGCTTTTATCCGGATTTTCACTTTCCCCTGCCGCTATTCCCACAAGCTCAGTTCCTTGGAAGGAAAAGCCGGCGACAAAGAAAATGCTTAATACGGAAAGAAAGCCGCCATTGATTGGGGCATTGCCGATAGTGAAATTTTTAAACCCAATATATTTGCCGCCGAGGATGCCGAAAATGGTCAACAGTCCAGCTGCAATGAAGACAATAATGGTAATAACTTTCACTAAGGCAAACCAAAACTCCGACTCGCCGTAACTTTTAACGGACAATGCGTTTAATAAAAAGATGAGCCCTAGAAACAGGATGCTCCACACAATGCTCGGTACATTCGGCAGCCAAAATTTCATAATAATGGCCGAGGCAGCAATTTCAACTGCCAATGTTACCGCCCAGTTAAACCAATAATTCCAACCGAGGGCAAACCCTAATGATGGATCAACAAAACGGGTGGCGTAAGTAGCAAAGGACCCTGACACAGGCATATAGGTGGCCATTTCTCCAAGGCTGGTCATTAAAAAATACACCATGATGCCAATTGCCCCATAAGCAATCAGTGCACCACCCGGTCCGGCAGTCCGAATTGATAACCCTGTTGCCAAAAACAACCCCGTTCCAATCGATCCCCCAATCGCAATCATAGTCATGTGCCTCGCCTTTAAATTTCGTTTCACTTGACTCGTAGGATTCTCTTTTACTTTCATAACTTCCATTCATGTCCCACCTTTATATTTAAAATGCAAACCCAAATTCAACTTAAAACTGCCATAAGGTAACTCCACAAGAAAACTCATACAATTTACCGAAGAAATTAAATATTCAGATAATTATTGACACATTTGCTTTACGTAAAATTCCTTTGTTACCAGGAATGCCATGCGTTGTTCAAGGGAAACTTACTTTCGCTATATGCATATGTGCCATGAAGCAATAGTAAAACCATTGGCCTTTATAAAACTATGTGACATTCATTGGTAAAAGTGCTTTTCACCTTATTAATCTTCATTCATTAAAATGGTCCGTATTTGATCAAATTTGCTATATATACCGCAATAATAGCAATAGAATACTGCATTACTATTAAAGGTAGAATCCACTTAGCCCAACGGCTCCAGGGGATGCCAGCCAAAGCTAAACCTGCCATAAAATAGCCAGAAGTAGGAAAAATAATATTTCCAATTCCGTAGTAAGTGAAAACGATAATACAGCTGTTTGATGAGTAATGTCAGCTAAAGGTGTCATAATAGGCATGGTTAACATAGCCTGCCCACTTCCTGAGGGAACAATAAAGTGAATGATTGCTTGTAAAATGAACATACCCACAGAGCTTAGACTGCTAGGAAAGTAATGAATAGCTGACGATGTATAATAAAGGATCGTGTCGATGATGTGCCCTTCATTTAACACTACTACAATCGCTCTTGCTAATCCGATGATGAGCGCCCCCTGAATGATACCTGCTGCACCATTTAGAAATGCATCTACCGTTTGATTTACTGAAAGTTTGCTAATCAACCCAATGATGATGGTTAAAAAGATAAATAAACCAGCAATTTCTTTGATGAACCAGCCGTACTTAATTACACCAAAAGCTAGAACAACAAAATTTAAAAAGAAGCAAAATAAAACCATTTTATGTGTATTCTCTAATTTAATGTTATGATTTGAAACTATCTTAACATGATGATTTAAATACATAAAATATAATTTCCGCAGCTTCCTCCATTCCTTTGGGAATAGCGGTTAAGAACCCAAATAAATCGACTGGAGAGGAAGACTCCAATTCAAATGTACCCGGTTTAACTAAACTACGGCCATTTTCCATTACCCTAGTATATTCTCCTGCTGGAATAATATAAGTCAAAATCGCAGCAACTATAAGAACCAAAAATAACAAAACAAATACATTGATTCCCTTCTTTTTCGGCATTATTTGCAGAATTTCGGGTTGGTTACTTTCTTGATATTTATGCATATTATTTTGACACCACCTTTTAGATTTTCGGGTCTGTGAAACTCCTTTGGTGTCATGTCTAGAATGCATGCATCATTCGTTGAAGTTCATTTGGAGGTTTAGGGGAGTTTATCTTTCAAATAAAAGATAAACTCCCCTAGCTGGTTATTTTGAAAAATCAAAGTAGTTTCGCTTTAAAAGACGAGGCACTGCCATTAATGTTTCAAATGTCATACTTTTTTCAAGCTTGGAGGTATCAATTAAAAACAACTGATCCTCGATTTCCTTTACCAGTTCATCGCTTTGATAGGTCATGCCACATTCAGGGCAATGAATGGAAGGAGTTTCCCGTATTTCGATTGCTTTCGTCCCGTCTGGAAGCTCCCAGTATACTGTATTGTTTGTCTCTTGAGCCGTATTAGATCCACACCATTGACACTTCACCATTATTCCTTCGCTGCTCCCACTTTTTCGTATTTACTGATTTGGGCTTGGAATTTCTTCTCTTTCAATTCGTCACGCTTCTCGCGCTTATCCTTCAATGAACTATGTTCAGGGTTTTCACTATAGGTTTTGCGGCGGTCCAGACGTTTCAAACCTTCCGGAATCAAGTTGAATTTCGTATCATCGATCACGGATAGGACTCCGTTGCTTTCAAACTTTTCAAATACTTCAGGATAAATCTTTTTATAGTACTCTTCTGCAGTTCCCGGCTGATAATTTTCCGGCTCCGGATAAGAGGTAATGACGCCTTCAAAGTTGCGTAGGACAACTTTATTGGAGCTTTGAGAAATAATATAGTTTGGCTGTAACGGAATTTTTCCGCCTCCTCCCGGTGCATCAACGATAAATGTCGGCACTGCATAACCGGAAGTATGCCCGCGGAGCCCTTCCATAATTTCCAGCCCTTTGCTGATTGGTGCTCGGAAATGGCCGATTCCTTCAGATAAGTCACATTGATAAATGTAATAAGGACGGACACGGATTTTGACAAGATCATGCATCAGTTGCTTCATAATCGGAACACTATCGTTAATACCTGCGAGAATAACAGATTGGTTTCCGACTGGCACTCCTGCATTTGCAAGCATTTCACAGGCACGTTTTGATTCTTCGGTAATTTCCATCGATGTGTTGAAATGGGTGTTCAGCCAAACCGGATGATATTTTTTCAAAATATTGCAGAGGTTTTCAGTAATCCGCTGCGGGAACACCACCGGTGCCCTTGTGCCGATCCGGATAATTTCCACGTGCGGAATCTCACGCAGATTTTTTAAAATATATTCTAAAATATTATCGTTAATTAATAATCCATCACCGCCAGAAATAAGCACATCTCGGATTTGCGGAGTATTAGCAATATATTGAATGGCTGTATCCAATTGTTTCTTCGGAACACCCATTCCAATCTGGCCGGAGAAGCGTCTTCTTGTACAGTAACGGCAGTACATGGAGCACTGGTTTGTAACAAGGAATAACACGCGGTCAGGGTAGCGGTGAGTTAAGCCCGGCACCGGTGAATCCTCATCTTCGTGAAGCGGATCCTCCATATCATATCTTGTTTTGTGCATTTCCTGTGAAATCGGCACAGACTGCATGCGAATCGGGCATCGTGGATCATCTTTGTCCATTAATGATGCATAGTATGGGGTAATGTTTAAAGGGATCGTTTTGGTTGAGATTTTAACCCCCTCTTCTTCTTCTGGTGTCAGGTTGATGACTTTCTTCAAATCTTCCAGCGTTTTAATGGTATTGGTCAGCTGCCACAGCCAATCATTCCACTGCTCGTCGGTTACATCCTTCCAAAGCTCGATTTCTTTCCAATGTCTTTTCGGTTTGAACAATGTGTTTTTCATTAAAATCCCCTCCTGATTTTTTAC
>NZ_BCUZ01000007.1 GCF_001591485.1 Neobacillus fumarioli NBRC 102428
AGTATTAAACTCTCTCGTTCCAGTAGACGCGGTTTAGGAATTCCAAAGGCTAGGAGCAGTAAGTGACAAAAACCTTGATATATCAAGGTTTTTGTCACTATTGTTCACCGATTATCACGGTCAGTTTTAAGTAGCATATGGGCAAGATATGGGCAACCTAGTTCATAAATGTGGGCCAAACAGTTTATATCCGGAATAATTCGTGTTATTTCACAGTCACCCAGCAACCTTGGTCCTCGTCATATTTTTTAATAATTGGTGGATTTGTGGAGTCATCCAACCATAGTTGATAGATGCTTGCTGGTGGGGCATCACCAGCATGTGGCTGGGTAAGATGCTCAGCAAGTCGATTACCGATTTCTTGTGGTGTACCCAATCCAAGTTTGGTCTCATATATATGGCGTATAATTTGCGTACAAACATCTACTAATTCATTTTCACCGAGGATATTTTTCATTCTGTTGATAAAGTTCAAGCACAGGGCTATATTCTTTTTACTATAAATCCCCTTTGGGTCCTTTCTATCTACACTCCATACAAGGAGGTTTTCGTTATCCCTACCAGACAATTGCATTTTATAGCCCGTATATGCGCAGATCCCACCGACTCGATCCCACTCCTGTTTTAGGTATATTGCAAAGGCTTCAATCGAAGGGAAACAGGTGTGGCAAACCTTTGCACGGTCAGCGGAGTTCCAAATAGCGTATGCCCTGTTCCAAAACATATGACAAGAATCCTTTTTACAAAGGAAAATTTGCTTACCATGCAAAGAATCATTGCAAATTAGGCATGTTGACCGTTTTTGTGGTTGCCTATGCTGTCGCTTCTTTTGCATTTTTTAATTATCCTTTCTGTAATCCCTTGACTACGTATGAATCTCCGCTCTCTACCACGTTTTAAACATTCAGGTTTACTGACCCAATTGCGTAGCCCTAGCTATCACTCTCCAAGAGCTGAAATCGACTTGAGTTGTTTAAAAACGACATATCACATGCCTCAATTACGTTAAGTGAAATACTTTTCAACAATATCTTTACACTTTGAAACATTCTTGAATAAACTAGCCAAGTACGCCTCTTGATAATCAGTTTCTGTAACTTTGGACAATTCGACAAAGGCCGCCTTGGTTCTATATTTAATAGTAGTAGTTTCATCCTCTGTTAGATATATCTCAGGCGAATTAATAATATCCCTGGATCTCTTATAAACCAAGTGGGTAATAAAGCGGTTACCATGAGCTGCACATAATTTCTCACGTCCTGAAGAGTTTTGCTCGATTTCTTTAAGTTCACGTTCAACTATGCGTAATATTTGGACTAATCGCCATAGCTCAATACAGTTGACCGACGAATTGAACAATATTTTGTACGGTGTCTTCTCAATGTCATCCCACAATTTTCCTATTTCTCGTTTTGCTTGAACTGTTAGCTCTATTCCCTGTTGGTAGCATGCACGTGCTACCGTGGCATCTATAATGTCAAAGCCATCTATGCCGTGACCCACAATTTCACCAGACTTGTACACATAGGTAATTCCATATAACGCCAATTCCTCTTTTAGCCGCTCTTGCTCTGGATCCAATGCAGCAAAATCCCGTTTCTCAATTCTATTTTGAGTGTTCGTGTTTTTTGTTACATCTTTTTCGAAGTCCGGTGGGCTACCCTCAAGTTCAATGAACCTTATCGGTACCATCGCAAGTTGAACTTTTTCAGGATACAAGCTAGCAGCCTTAGCTATGGCCCCCGCCGTTTGAGCACCGTTCACTATCTTTAGGTCTTCAATTTCAAAAATACCGGATTCTCGCGAATTCCCACCGATTGGCTTCTTCTTGATGGTCGAACACAATGCTGTGATCCCATTATTGTAGTACCAGAACTTCTCCGGTTCCTTATGTAGTGTGGCAATAATACCGTCATTAACATCTGTATCGCCTAAGAAAAGACGGATGTTAGGGGCAAATAACTGTGGATAGTAATCTTCCCACCAACTTGCTACGTCGCTTGCCGCAACTTGGCCATAATATGCCTTATATGGTGTCTCGATTCGTCCCCAATTAGAGAGAACGACATCAGCCTTAATTGACTCACCCTTAGATCCCCTAGCTATCATATTGTATATGTTCGATTGCCGTAGTGACCTAAATCGAGCAAATTCAGACGTATCATTCATTTCTTCAAGAAAGGCGTCTACATCAGTAGAAATATCCTGACTAAGGGGTGCCTGCCCAGTGTATACAAGTACTATCATAAATTTCGTATTAGCATCGCTGAGGGCAAGTTCAATGTCCCTCTGGTGGCTTTTTACCTTATCATTGAACAAGTCAAATCTAGGAATTGTTAAATAACGGACTCCACGTAGGAACTTCTGAAACTCACCTAGGAGTCTGTCCGACGGACTGAGTAAATGCGGGTACTCCCCCCCGTCGAAGACTCAATATTTGCCATATTATAGTAGTTTTTTAGCGCTTTAGTCCTTATCATGACCCATATTTTCCGTATTACGCTGCGTTTTTCTGTTTTTGGGCAGACTTCTCCCGCTTATAGAGAGTGGCGGGTTTGGGATTTTTGGCAGAATGCAGCTTTCGTATATTGTAACTGAGCGCAAGCAGGACAAATTCGCCAGCGACTTTCTGCTCGCCGCGAAGGTGAAATTGGCGGAATCCCTGTACTTCTTTCATTTCGCCCCATGCAGGTTCTACGATGGCTTTGCGTTTGCGGTAGACTGCTTTACCGGCATCACTCTGCACTTTGGTACGCATCGCTTCGCGAACCGGATCGCTTTCGGCACGTGTAATCGTGCGTTTACCGGATTTCCCTTTGGCGCAGTCCTTTTGGAAAGGGCATTCACAGCAAGCCTGGCATTCGTATACCCATTTGGTTTCTTTCTTCGGGTTGTTGGCATGCTGAGTAGCTTTGAGCTCTAATAGTTTTCCTGCAGGACACACATACGTATCCGTTTCGGGATCGTAACGAAAGTTGGTTTTATCGTACGGATTCTGAGCGCGCTTGCCTTCTTTCACGGCAGCGATGTAGGCATCGACTCCGGCTGCTTCCGCCGCTCCGATATTGGCGGCACTGAAATAACCGGCGTCCGCGCTCACTTTTTCCGGTGTACGTCCCGTATTCGCTGCTACGGAAGCCAAAACACCTTCGAATTGTTGCTGGTCGCTCGTGCTGTTCGACATCTGCAAGCCAACGATAAAATGTTGGTCGGCATCGACAGCGATTTGCGGGTTATAGCCCTGAATGACGCCTTGCGTCTTCGTATCCATGATGCGGGATTCCGCATCGGTGAAGTTGATTTGATCTTTTTCCGGCGTGTCGGATTCTGCTTCCGGCTTCCGCGCCTCCAACTCGCTCAGCGCTTCCCGGATTTTATCCAGCCGCGCCTGACGATCCTTTACTTCAGCGTTCACGGATTCCGGGAGCAGTACAGGGCTCTCCTGTTCTTCTTCCACTCCGGCCTTCTTCAGCGCTTCCTTGATCTCGCTTTCCAGTCGCTGAAGTTCTTGCTTCATGCGCTCCCGCGACATCGCTTTATGCTTGGAAGCATTCGCCCTCACTTTGGAACCGTCGATGCTGACATGGCCAAGCGAGACATATCCCAACTTCATGGCGATTTCGAGTACTTGTTGAAATAGGCCCGAAATCTGCTCCAAATGATTTTTTCGGAAATCGCTGATCGTTCGGAAATCGGGTTTGTCCCCGCCGCACAACCAACGAAACGGAATATTTTCGTCCAAAGCGGTACGAATTTTGCGGGAGGTGAACACGCCAGTGGCATATCCATAAAACCACAATTTCAATAACAGAGCCGGGTGATAGCCTTCTTCCCCGCGGTCGGAGTACTTCTTCGTGATGGCCGACAAATCCAATTGGTCGACGATGTCGCTTACCAATCGCGCCAAATGGTTTTCCGGTACCCATTCACTAAGATAAGTTGGGATAAGTTCTCCTTGTTCCGTTGAATAAGGCTTGAATTTCGCCACCGCTACGCACCTCTGCTATTGAGATACACATATAATTCGACAAACAGAGACATTATTCCTGCCAAAATATGACCGATTTATATATTTATTTCTATTTCAGTCCGCTTCGTCGGACAGACTCCTAGATCAACACTTCCCTTTCCATCTTGTCTCCATTTAGACTGAACTAGATATAATATTTTCTCGGAACTTCGATAATATAAGGCGTCAATTCCGTTGTCACGATATCCGTCAGTAACAGACGCAGCCGCATCTTCCACTGAAATTTCCGCTAAACTCATAAGGGAAAATGCAGCCAAAGAGCGCGTAAGAAAAGCATTTTCGCGTTCTTCTTCTGACTTTCCGTTATAGTCGCTAAGATCTATCAAATTCGTGAACAAATTCGTTAAATGATTGCGAATCACACCAATATGAAACTCACTCACGGGAAGCCACCTCAAAAAATGTGATATTTACCCTTAGCAAGGCTGAACGACAATCTTATACAAGATGAAGAAGCAAATTTCTATACGAGATTGGAATAAATGCCTTATGGATGAAACAATCGGCAAAACAAATGATATCAATTATCCGTTCCACATGGTATACCCAATCAATCGAGTAAGAGGGGGCGGCTAGCCCCCGTCTCATTTTTCGGTGTGGTCACTTGTTATAGACTCACCCAAATGGTTTTAACCGATCTGCCAATGTCTCTCCAATCTAATTTATGGCAACAATGGGATGGTTATAGTTCCTATTAATCTATTTGTTCAAGTGATGGGCCCTTATGAGAGCTAAAAATTATATATATTCTCTGGGGTCCACCTACGATGTTTGTCGATCTTTATTAAATGTTCGGTGCCCCACTGGGTTCACTGGGTCTTCCTACCCGCGCTCCGCGCATGTTTACGCGATACAATTACAACAAGCCTCTGTGACTTCTATTTTCCTCGAGTGCAGTTTAGACTGCTGCACAATCAATTTTGTGCTTCCGGCTAGCGCCAGCAAATCAAATTTATTTTGAGGAGGATACAAGAATGTTCACCAATGATGAAAATCCAAATGATTTAAGAAAAATTCAATTAGTGGATCTTGCCAAAGAGACAGACCTACCTCCGGAGAGCATCCACCGCGTGCTGAAGAAATTAGAGGATCAAGGATATATACAAATCAACCGGCCAAAATCCGATGAATTAAAAGAACAAAGTTTGATCAAATCTGTTGATAAGGGAGATACCACATCTACACTTTCACAGGAAGAACTCTGGATGTTATTCAAATCACGTGTTGTTAATGATTATGATATGGCTGACGATCAACATAAAATGATGATCGTCGAAGATAACGACATTGACAAAACAATCGAATGCCTAAATAGACGATTACAGATAGCTCAATGGTTAGATCTAAAATCACGGATTGTTAGAACTTATAAAATGGCTGAAGGCAAACATTCAATGATCATATTAAAGAAGTAATAATTTCTGGGTCACATTTCATTATTAAATCAAAACTAATTTGACTCAGCTTATGCGACACGGTAATTAATGAGGAAATCCCCTTCTCGGAAGGGGATTTTTCTCGTTATACGTGGTTGTATTGATCAGCACTTCAGCCTAGGATCTGACTACAACATGCATATCGATGATCGGCTTAGCTGATAAACCTGGAACTGATGTACTGCCTACATGCTCTATTGCAACAACGATGTCCGTAAGAACTGGAGTCACGAAGTTCCGAACAATTTCAAACATAGAAACCCAACTTGGATTGTATTCAACTATCCGTATTCGTTCCGCCATGAGCCCTCCAAAGGTCAATGTTCCTATACTCTACTGCCCGTTAACTGAGTAAGGGGCCTCACTGCTCTCTGTCGCATAAACTACCTAGTTCAATAGCATTCGGTGGTAGATTCATGATTTTCTCCGGACTCGGTGGGCGTGATTTTTCGGATTCACCGGCCTAAATATTTCCGGAACAGGTGGCGGTATTGACTGGAATATGCACAATGTCGTCTTTCCCGCATTTCATCATCTGAGCATCCCATCTCTACTGAGCAAGGCAGACCAAACTGGCCGTCCTGGGATCATAGGCCACATTGGTAATTGAGCCATCCCGAATACGGCGCACCGCTTCGTCAATCACGTGCAGTGGCACGAGGAACCATTCCTTTGGCCGTACAGGGTGGCCAAAGCGGTCATGGATGGTGAGGTCGAGCTGGGCCGGTGCAAAGATGCGGTGTAATATACATTCCAGTTTCGTTCGGTTGATACCGGCCAGTTTGTAGGTGGCGACGACTTCGACATCCGCCAGCAGGTAGGTGGCATCGTGCGCCGCATTAGCGATGCGTGTTTCAACTTTACCGCCCGTTACGCCAATCTTATGAATGAGTTCGCGGTGCTCCGCAATGAAGGGGTGATTGGACAGGCTGCGCAGGACATAGATAGTACCACTTTCGATATCGCCTTCGTCCCAGATTGAGCTGAACAACGGCCCGGAAACCGGCTCGGTCACGCGGCGCCCAGCCTCGTCTTTGTACAGCGCACGCTGCAAAGACCTGAGCAGGAGATTACTTTCGGTACCGTTAGAGTATATGACTCTAAGCCGAGCATCAGGATGGCCATTCGGTGCTCGAAATTCATCCCCCTTCTCAGCCACGTAGACAAGTTGGCCGCCCAAAATAAAGAAGTTACCCGTATTGACACTCGCATCCTTACCAAATGGCCGCGTTTGTCGAACACCAGATTTGATTTCGCGCTCAACCTGCTCAAACAGCGGCCGGAAGTGTTCGAAGTCCTCACACTTCTCGCGTTTGGCGATCTCCTCGGCCGCCCGTATTTCGGCTCGGGAGCGCACATGGCGTAGTTCTGTAATGCTGGAAGGGCCATCCGCGCCTTCAAGTGCGGCGAGCAATTCATCGTCATCCATCGATTCCACCGGGTTGACCGACGCATTCTCAGCCCCACTCAGTAGCCCTTGGTAATCGAGTGGCACAAGAAGATCCCTGCATTCCTCTAACGCACGTAGGCGATCGAGTCGCACGGCGTAGAGCCGCTCGAAGATATCGTTGTCTTTCCCATGCTGTGGAGCACGGCCATACCGCTCGACAAATCGCTGGATTTCCTCAAACCCCGCGATGATGCGTTCCTCACGTGGCGAGTGAGAGCTTGTCTTCGCTATCTCCGTGTCCACACCAAGCGCATCTAGTAGTTCGTCATCAGTAAGCCTAGACATTTATCTCCCTCCACTACCTTCTGCGGCCTTTTGCTGGGCACGATAGCGCTGCAACGCTGCGACACCTTCGGCCATGCGCTTCTCCCATGGGTCTTGCGCATTTATGTCCGGTAGTCGCCCGTGCTCCTTCTTGAATTGCAAAGCCCGTTCAGCCAACATTCTGGCATCTTCGTAGGGGATACTGACACGCTTCGCCGCAATCGCGGCCGCAACCTGTTTCAGACTGTCCTCGCTCATCGTCTTGGCGAGGATGGCGTAAGCCTCGCCGAAAGGATTGATGCTGTCGATGAGGTCGATATCCAATTCCCGCACGTCCATCGCGAACTTACGCACGTTTTCGATGAAGGCAGTATTGGTTAACGGCTCGTTGCTCCCCCCGGAGTTGCCGCCGATCCCAATTTTCTTGGCCTGTTGCGTCAGGTTAAGCGTAGCGATGGCGTGCTGGCGGACCGCTTCCAGATCCTCTTCCTCGAGGTTGGGGTACTTTTCCCTAATGATCTTGCCCATCCGAAGCTGAGTCAGCTCCTCCGGCATCAGTTCTTGATCAAACAAGCCACGCTCCAAGCTGGTCTTGTCCTGAACGAAGGTCGCGATCACTTCGTTCAGATCCTCTCGACAAATGCGCACGGCTTCCTCGCTCTTGGGTTCGGAGAAACCTATGATCTCGATCTGCAACTGTCCCGTTTCGTGGTTGAAGCCGACGTTGCACTTTTCTGGGTCATAACCGCCGTCTCCATAGTCGAACCCTTGTACCGGACCGCTCGCTGGATTCTTGGGCTTGAACTCAAAACGAGGCGTAAGGACCTGCTCCATCAGAAGGCTGGCAGCAATGGCTTTCAAGGTGTCGTTCACGGCCTCGGTAACCGCCTGCTCGGAGGCGTCAGGCTCGGCGATCAGGTTGGTGAAACGGGCGCGAGTTTTGCCTGGCGCGTCGCGGGTCGTACGGCCGATAATTTGCACGATTTCGGTGAGACTCGACCGATAACCAACCGTCAGTGCGTGCTCACACCAGATCCAGTCGAAGCCTTCCTTCGCCATGCCGAGGGCGATGATGATGTCTACATGGTCGCGGTTGTTTTTTTGCGCCGGATCTTTCAGTGCCGCCACCACTCGGTCGCGCTTCGTCGGATCATCGTCCACGAGGTCGGCGATCCGGAGGATTCGGCCACCTGGCGTCTTGACTAGCTGGAAGCCGGTCGCAGGATCAGTCCCTTGCCATTCACCCAGCTTTTCGATGATGTGCTCGACCTCCCTGATCTTGTCCTTCGTGCTCTCACGCGAATTGACGTTCGGGATGTGGATGATGGTCTTCTCGGCCGGGTCAAGCACCTTGAGGATGTCATCGGTGTATGAACCGGAATAGAAGAAATAGCTAATGTCGAGCTGCTTAAGATACTCGTATCCGTTGAGCTGCTCGTAATAGGTGTAGGTAACGGTATCGAACTTCGCCTCATCCTGAGGGGCTAGCACGGCTTCGGCGTCGCCGCGGAAGTACGAGCCGGTCATCGCCACGATATGCACACGATCGCGGGCAATGAACTGCCCGAGATATAAGCCGAGCTTGTTATCGGGGTTGGCCGAGACGTGGTGAAACTCATCCACCGCGATGAGCCGATCGTCAAACGCCTCTACTCCGAACTGATCGACGGCAAAGCGGAAGGTAGCGTGGGTACAGACCAGCACCTTATCATCACTTTCAAGGAACGCACCCACCGACTTGACTTTGCCACCGTTGTCCGCGCCAGGCGCGTTACATAGGTTCCATTTCGGCTCCACGTGCCAGTCAGCCCAAAAGCCGAACTGACTCAGCGGCTCGTCGTTGAAGCTCGCACCGATGGATTTTTCGGGTACCACAATAATCGCCTGCTTGAGCCCCTGGTTGTGGAGCTTGTCAAGAGCGATGAACATCAGCGCCCGGCTCTTGCCGGAGGCTGGCGGCGACTTGATAAGCAGGTACTGCTCGCCGCGCCGCTCATAGGCGCGTTCCTGCATCGGTCGCATGCCTAGCGCATTGACCTTGGCCGCACTTCCGTTGCGGGCGTAGGACACCGAAATGGAGGGGATTGATTTATTTCCGTTGGTCATGCGTCTCCCCTCCTCTTGCCCTTCTTGGTCGGTTTCGTTGAAGCCGTCATTTTGGTGTAAAGCTCGAACAGCTTTTCTAGCCGCTCGGTGTCGTTGCGAAAACGACGTCCTATGTAGATGCGCTCCACCACTTCGTCGTTACGCTCATGCGCCTCGCGTAGATCAGCAGGCATGTTGTCGGGGTCATAGAGTTCGGCGATCGTCGCTGGGAAGTGTGCCTCACGCGCCAATAGAATGTCCTCGGCGCAACGGGTAAGGTCGGCCTTGTTCTTCTCGGTTAAAGGTGGAACGGGAAAGGTGTTCCAGCCGAGCGTGTTCGAGTAGGAGAATCGCATTTCTAATCGCACACAGACCGCACCAATCCAGACCCAGTGCAGCCGTGAGGCGATCAAGGCCATGTTCCATATGGGAGCATCGTAAAGGGCAAAGCATCGGTCGCCAACCACGTAGTCGGATGTCAAATAATCAACGGGTAGGTAAGGCCGATTTTCTGATGAAACTCGCGGCACGACGATTGTCGTGTGCTTTGCAAAGCCCGCAATCTGGACGAATCGATGCGGTTGTGATGCAAATTTTCTAGTTGATTCCGCGGCCGATTGGAGGCGGTTCTCTGCCACCAACTTCAATCGCTGCGCTATGAATTCACTTTTCCTTGCTGCCTCTACTTCGTCGTCTTCAATCCACAGGCAATACCGCAGCCTGCCGTGTATCAATTCGTCCGAGCCGACGAATCGCTTGATGAAGGGGCGAGCAGCGGTATCTTCAGCCATAACCCTGGCAGCCAAGTCACTATCCAGAAACAAATGCCCGCCATCGCGCGGCATGTTGCCGAACAGCATGGGCGACTGTTGGCCAATGGGGGCATTGACCTTCTGCACATGGGCTAGGCTATCTGGTACCAGATACGGGCCTATTGCCGAGCACTGCTTGACCAAGCCATCCTGATACAGCTTCTTCGGCGCAGCGGAACTCTTTCCCAAACCGACGATCACCACGGTAACACCCGCGTTATGGCTGGCCAGATTGGCCCACTTAAAAGACGTGTGCGCAAAGCGAATTTCACACCCTCGCTGAAACACCGGAACTTAGACTGGAATATCGTGACTTATGTTGAAGGTGCGCAAAGCGAATTTCACACCCTCGCTGAAACACCACTGGCCACACATCAATAGCCTGCTGACCCTGACAAACACTGTTGGTGGCTACAAATGCGCCAACAGCGCTCGGCTCAGCGTCAATGTAGTCCAGTAATTTGGCGAACCACCCTGTGACGTAATCCGTTGTCTTGGCGAGCTTTGGGTGTTTCAACCATGCATTGGCCAGGTCCTTTTTCTGCTCGTCAGTTTGCCACTTACTGCCCTTGTACGGTGGGTTGCCGCAGATGTACGTTTCTCCACCTTCATTCTCAAAGTCGATCTTCGCCTGATCGAGCGGCGTGTGGAATAGGTCGTCAGCGTGGAGCTTCACACCTGTTCCAGTCGGCGGGCAGATACTAAGCCAGTCCAGTCGCAGGGCATTGCCGCAGGTGATCCAGTTGTCCGCTGAGAGCGGCAAGAATTCGGATAGAGCTAGCTGCATTCCACGATAAAGAACGTCACACTGGAACTCCGCAATGACGAGGGCCAAGCGTGCAATTTCTGCCGAAAAGTCACGTATCTCGATGCCTCGAAAATTGGTCAACGGTATATCACTCTTACGCCCAACTTCGCCACGTCGCCGATTTATCTCGGCCTCAATCGCGCGCATCTCTTTGTAAGCGATGACCAGGAAGTTGCCCGAACCGCAGGCCGGATCAAAAACCCGGATCCTCGATAGGCGCTTGCGCAGGTTTAGCAACTTGCGAGGGTTGTCACCCGCTGCTTCAAGCTGCGCTCGCAAATCATCCAAGAACAGCGGATTGAGTACCTTCAGGATGTTTGGCACGCTCGTGTAATGCATACCGAGCGCACCACGTTCCTCATCGTCGGCAACGGCTTGGATCATGGAACCAAAGATGTCCGGGTTGATCTTCGTCCAGTCCAGGCCACCAATGTGCAGCAGGTAGGAGCGCGCGATCTTGCTGAACCTTGGCACATCTACACTGCCCGAGAAGAGTCCGCCGTTCACGTAAGGGAACGCGTCGGCCCAGCGAGGCAATTTTGCTTTCGCGCGATCATCAATCTTCGTGTTCATGGCGCGGAAGATTTCGCTGATCACTTCATGCGTGTTCGAGGCATCGCGCGCGCTCATCTGCTCGATGGTGTTTGTGAACAGACGCATCCCGCTGAAGATGCCGGTGTCCTCGGCAAAGAAGCAGAAGATGAGACGCGCCATGAATTGGTTCATCTCGTGGCGTCGTTCGGCCGTTCCCCATTGCGGGTTGTCTTTCAACAGCTCGACATAGAGCCGGTTCAAACGGCTCGTTGCCCGGATGTCGAAGGAACTTTCTCGTACCTGCTTGACGGTCGTGATCCCGGCAAGCGGCAGGAAAAAGCCAAAATGATCCGGAAAATCCTGATAGGAACATGCGACCGTCTCGCCGGACTCCAGATCCTCGGCCTCAAAATCTACCCCGTCAGTGGCGAGGATGTAGCGCGCCTTCGCCCTGGACGTTGCCGGGCTTGCTTTCAATGCGGCAAGAGTCTTGGTAACTTCGCCAGGCTGGGCGACCGCGATATGGATGTTGTTCGTCTGCAGGACGCCGCCCAGGTCAGACTTATTCGTTTCGCCCGAGCGCAGTCGCTTGATTGTCGTCTCCTTGTTCCCGAACGCCCGCAGGAAGGCAAACGGGAACTCCTCCTTGTCAAAAGGCTGGTCCGCCAATTCGGAGACTGCTGCTTCGATTTCTACTGGGTTCATTTCGGCATCGAGTCCCTCCCGGTTTAGTTATGTTGCCGGCATGAAGCCCTAGTGCACTCTCTGTGGCAACAGTAAACGCCGTTCCAACCATACCCGACTATCAAGGCAATAGATAGCCGCGTTTATATTTTAGCGCTGCATTGGAATGTAGACTCTTAACGACAGTATGTCATTTCTACTTTGAATATAGTAACACCTAAATTTGAAGTCTATCAAGGTGGACTGACTCATCCATATATTCTTCGTAAGGGTCTGGGCTACCAAGTTACGCCCAGCGGAGTCGGAGTGGAAATATATACGGTCCCTACATCGACTTTTGTTCCGCAGAGCGTGTCTCTTCGGGAGGTCTTGCGATCACGTTGGATTCGATGATATTCGCTAAAACATATTTGATGTAATACATAGGTGTACTATTCTACATTCCTGTCCGTTAACGATAAGGGCCGATGCCATCTGCTCATAAACCTCCGTTAATTCAAGTGTTAATTGGATCAAGTCCATATTTGTGTGTAAAATCCCTCGGTCATATGAAGCCTAGCGAATATGAGTCACTTTGGAAGCTTTCTTTTCTGGTACTTGAGTTTGCTGCCAGGCTAGATACTCGTTCATATCAAGATACTTTCTGCCACTTGCCCACTTTTCATCGATCTCTATGAGCAAAGCACCGATGAGACGAACGACGGATTCCCGGTTGGGGAAGATGCGAATGACTCGTTCACGCCGTCGAATCTCCTCATTGAGCCGTTCCATTCCGTTCGTTGTTCGTAGGCGTTTTCGGTATCTTTCTGGCAACATGAGGACAGCTGTCGCATCTTCAAAACCAGCTTCCAGAATCCTCATGGCTTTGGCCGCCTTGCTCTCGTAAGATTCCAGTACCTGCTCAAGAAGCAATCGAGCGGTATCCATATCCGGTGCATCCAGAATCGCCCTTACACGTGGATACAGCTCCTCCTGCAAAGCTTTAGGAGTTGCATCCAGGATATTCCGCATGAAATGGGTCTGACAGCGCTGCCAAGTGACACCCTGAAAGTGGTTGCGTACAGCTCGAACCAAGCCACCATGATGATCAGACACAATCAAGTCCACTCCGCGTAAATCCCGGCTCTTCAACCAAGCAAAAAACTCACTCCAGCTCGCTTCTGACTCACTGTCTCCAAGCATCAGTCCGAGAATTTCACGGTGGCCGTCTGTATTCACTCCATATGCCAACATCACGCCTCGAGCACGGACACGGCCTTCTTCACGAACCTTCAATACGAGGGCATCGACAATGACAAATGGGTAGCGAGAATCACGGAGACTGCGATTGTTCCAAGCGTTCACCACGGGATCCAGACGTTTGCAGAGTTCGGACACAGTAGACTTGGAAAACTCCGTACCACACAATTTCTCCGTTATCTGGGTCACTTTGCGGGTCGAAACACCATTCACGACCATCTCCATCAGCGCCAAGACAAGAGCTTGTTCACTCCGTTGGTATCGGGCAAACAACTCCGTAGAGAATTTACCGTTACGAATACGAGGAACTCGAAGAGTAATCGTTCCCACACGGGTAGTGAGTTGGTGAGGATAGGTACCATTTCGATAACCTTGTCGGTCTTCCCTCCGCTCATAGGGCTCTGCAGCCAATTGTTCGCTCGCTTGAGCCTGCAATACTTGGTTCAATACGGATTCTAACAACGCAGCCACCCCGGCATCCTGAGAATTCCCCAAAAATAACTGGCGCAAAAGCTTAGAATCTACGGTAATCTGGTATTGAGCCATGACAAAAACTCCTCTCCTAGAATGGTGTCCGCAAACTTCATTCTAACCGAGGGTTTTTGACTATGGCTCTCTTATTTTTTAAGAGAGTCCATTTTTACACATAATATCGGACTCAACTGTTAATTGAGTGTGTTTTTTAAAGGTGGTCTTCAAAAGACATTTTCAGGACTGGCCTATATAGATCTAAAATTAATATATATTTTGGGTGCACCTAAATTTGGGCTCATAAAATTGATTGGCGTTCGATGCCCCACAGGGTAATCAAACAGACTAACTGCGATAAATGCTACGAGCGGTTAGAAAAAGGTCGCTTTTATAACCCCGCACCTCTATACCAGGATCCGTCGAACCTTTCATCGTTAAGCAATATCAAAATGATACAACTAATTGCTTATCAAATTCTGAAGCCAGAACCCATAATGTAGTTACAAATTGTAATGTATATACCGACAATATGTCACTTTTGCACATTTATGGACTATCAAGAAGTTCGATTCATAGATGAGTTACGTTTCAGTCAACCATTTGATTGATACCTATCTAAGATGGGCGGCTTTTGGGGGCGGTACTCCAATGTGGAATGATATTGATGAAGACCGAGTACGGATACAACGAATATTCATCTCGTTGATAATCTGATTTATCCTCGAGCAAGGAGCACCACCCTATCAACTGGAGGTGGGGAACGGCCTAAATCGTCCACAGATTTTAACACAATAATCCGCAACCAGTTATTGCAATTCCATCGTGGTACAACTATTAAAATATAGTCACCAACGCTATATGGAAATGATTTACCGACGGGGTTGTCAATGCTTTCCGTTTCAGAAAGGTGAGGTGTCGTACCCTGATAAGACGATGGATTCAACCACTGTTCAAGTTGCAATTCGAATTCGCGTTGTAGGTCGCGAATCTTACCATAAGATTGCAGAGTCCCTAAAACCTGCTTTCTCTGATATGGGGTCAGGGATTTGAGACATTCTTGAACGGAATATAAAGATGCATCCACTCGCCAGTGCAAACACAAGTCATGAAAGAACTGATCGTTTTCCACGATGTAGACTTCTTTAAATGGTTGATATCCTTTAAGTCTGCTGAAAAATGTCAAGGCGTCTATACGCTGCGCCCGTTTGAACCGTATACGGATCTCAATTCTGCTCCAGTCACCAATTATCCCCTGTTCCTTCGCCTTGTTATATACACAGACTTGCCAATCCGACTTTCTTGAGCCGAAATACATTGTTCCTTGGTCTTTGAAAATATCATTGGTCTTTCTAACACGCGGTACCCAGATCTTATCGAATAGATCATCTAAATTCATATCGTGATGGTCAACTTTGGGGTCAATCCTACTGATTAATAGATCGCGAGGATCATCAACAATGAAACTCATCCACTGGTGTAGTTGATTAAATGACATGCCGGCTTTGGATGGATTGATGATGACTTTGTACCTTGAAGTGTTGCGGAATGTGGGATTCATGAACACCGTAATACATCCGAGCTTAACACATTCTCCGTAACCAAATTCATTGGCATCAAGCTTCGTAAACAATCGCCTTATGCCATGACTATCCAAAAGATCACGGAACTGACCGGAAAGATCGGAGCCAGTCACCATATGTATACCATCAAACGGACACAACCATAGCTCGGTTTCAGCCTCAAATAAGTGTCTATATGTAGTTTTGCATACGTTGCTACCTTTGACTTGATGATTCCAAAACGGGGATATACTCAAGGGGCTACTCCTTCGTGGATATGAATTGGAAGCTGGAAGCAGAGGTATTTCATCTTAGCAGGGATAGTAATAACCGAATGATAAACACTGGGGATTCATATGAGACAGATCTTGCCATGCGAAAGGCATATCTCAATGAAAGTAAATTGACAGGGATCAAAATGGAAGTACATTTTGATGAGCAATTGTAAACACGGGCAATAAACCGAAGTATTTTATCTTAACGGGGATTGTAATAAACCGAGGATAATGTTCCCGGTCATTAAGAGATCAACTGTTTTAGGCATCACATAAGTCTTTCAGTCATTGCTGGCTGTTCAGCGTTTGTTATGTAGTGCCAAATGTTGTGGGAGTTGAGACATCATAGGGGATGATAAAACGAACTGTAAGAAAGTCCGCATTTAACTGTTACTTGGATTATTCATCCATTGGAGAAAGGCATCACGAGGAATGATAATTCGAGATCCAAGACGAATAGCAGGAAAACCTGGCATTCTGACGATTTCATAGGCTTTATTAACGCCCACACGCAATATGTTGGCCACCTCATGAACCGTGAGTGATAATGGGAGATCGTGTGTGTTCATGAATCAATATCCTCCATTCAATGTTAAGTAATATCAAATACTATTATACGTTATTATCTGATTTTACACAATAATGTTTGATTTGACTTAACAAAAAATAAGATATATATTTATCTCATACGACGAAAGAGGTGGTTTTTCGTGCCTGACAATTATCTTGGTAATAGAATCAAGGAATTACGAAAGCAGTTGGGAATGTCGCAACAGGCACTTGCTGATGCCATAGGTGTGTCAAAACCGATGATTTCTCTATATGAGAATAATCGCAACAAACCGGACATTGATACCCTTATAAAAATTGGAAAAGTCTTAAACACAAGTTTGGATTCACTCCTCTTTCAGCCAGCCGATCCGATTTTAAAAAAAGCAAAAATCTCCACTGGAAACTATATTGATTACGTTCATGAGGTTGTTAAAAATGCTGTTACAAATAACAAACCCAATACCCAAAATTTTGAACCCAGTGAACAATCCGGAGTCAGTGATTTTTTGACATATATTAAGGAAACACTTGGCCGGAATTTCTTCACCGAGTTCCAAAAGTCTGATGATAGTCTCAAAAGAGCATTCATCCGTGACGTGAAACTGTTGTGGAACCTTACAGTCGCACGTGATCAAGAGAGTAAAGCCACGAATTCGGAATCTTAAAAGCGTTGCTTATCCATAAGAGATCTTATGAGTATTCAATTCATAAAAGGAGAAGATCAACGAATGAATCCAAATCATTGTCTGATTGAATCAAGAGCCCCACTGTTCCGTTATCCATCTCAGGAAGAGATTCAAAAGAAGGATCATTTTCTCAAACAACTAGCCCTTCTTTTAAATCACTCAGTGAATATTCAAACCAATATGAATCATGAAATTCCAAAGGAATAAGGAGTCACCGACCATGCCGGAACAAAAGAAAGCAGTCATTTATGCTCGTGTCAGTACCGAAGAACAAGCTAATGAAGGCTTCAGCATTCAAGCCCAATTGGAAGAACTCCATCGATATGCGGAATTGCAAAAGATGGTCGTGGTTAACGAATATGTAGATGAAGGATTCAGCGGAAAGAATATCACCGGACGTCCCAAGATGCAGCAACTTCTCAAAGATGCCTCACTGCGGAAATTTGAAGTTGTATTGGTCTACAAGATGGATCGTATTGCCCGCAACCTTAAAGATGCATTGGAGATCCATGATGAGCTTCAAAGAAATGATATCAAGCTTGTAAGTGCAATTGATAACTATGACACTTCGACCCCGATGGGGAAAATGGTTTTTCAGATTATGGGGTCATTTGCCGAACTCGAACGAAACACGATTGTCGGTCGGGTCAAAATGGGAATGACGCAAAGAGCTAAACTGGGTAAATTCAATGGCGGTCAATGTCTGGGCTATGATAGCGTCAGCAAGACACTGGTGGTGAATGAATCCGAAGCCTTGATTGTCCGCGAGATCTTCAATCTGGCGGAACAAGGTCTTGGATATAAAGCAATCGTGTCGCGTATTAATGAAAAAGGTTACCGGACCAAAAAAGGTAACCAATTTGCGGTGAATGCAGTTAAAGAAATCCTTAGCAACCCGATTTATATTGGGAAAATCCGCTTTAATAAATTGGAAAACTGGAATGAAAAAAGACGAAAAGGGCGCAACAAAGACTTCATTTTAGCCGATGGTGAACATCAACCGCTCATACAACTGGAACAATGGGAACGTGTACAGGAGATTCGCCAAAAGCGATCCTATAAACCGAAGAGATCAAATGATCCCTACATATTAAGCGGATTGATCAAATGCCCGATGTGTGGAACAGGAATGGTTCCGGGAACTTCCAAGGGTGAAGGAGGAAGATCCTATCGTTATTATATCTGCGGGCAACACCACAACAAAGGGAGAACAGCTTGTAAGGCAAACTCCATTCGTGCTGATATCGCAGAAAATGAAGTAATGGAACAGCTATCATTACTGATTACTCGTTCAGGAGAGCTCCAACATTTACTTGCAATGATCAACGAACAGCGGATCAATGCCATACAGCCTGTTCTTGAAGAAAAAGCTATGATTCAATCAAAGATCAAACAATGCGAATCGAAGATCAATAGACTTGTAGAGGAATTATTGGATGGCACCATATCAAAAACGATTCTTACCCCCAAACTCAATCAACTTGAGGAAGACAAAAATCAATTCGAGCATCAGCTCACTCAGCTCGATACTTCATTAACCAAGGCAGATACAACACCAATTGATTACGAGGCACTGCGAACTCTTTTAACAGATCTACATCAAACGTTGTCTGTTGTAGACGCTGATCATAAAAAAGCCCTACTGCGTCTCGTAATTAAGGAAATCCAAATAAGTAAAGATGCTCCGCGCGGTATCGGACGTCGTATTGAGAAAATCATATACAGTTTTGATTTTACTGACGCCGCTTCTCAGAACATCTTCGATCTAATTGATATGCTTTACCATGAATTCAAAGACCGCCTGAGCCACCTCAAAGTATCCGGGTATGAACTGGTGCCCTCAGAGAGTTTACTGAAGGGCACCCCTATTTTACCTTTAGCGATGATACGGTTCCCCCCGATTAATCCGAAACGCCCGATAAATCTGCTCCACCAAAATCAGCCTCATGAGCTGATGGGGGAAGGTCATCCGTGAAAAGGAGAGCTGTTCATTCGACCGTTTCAACACTTCATTGCTCAACCCTAATGATCCGCCAATGACGAAAGCAATTTTACTTTTTCCGTAGGTCGCCAGCCGGTCCAATTCTTTTGCCAATTCTTCTGATGATTGCATTTTACCTTGGATGGCGAGGGCAATTACGTATGTATCTGTACTTAGTTTGGCTAATATCCGCTCTCCTTCTTTTTGTTTTACTTGCATTATTTCCACTTCGCTTAGTTCTTCCGGTGCTTTTTCATCTGCTACTTCAATGATTTCAACCTTTGCATAAGCGGATAATCGCTTTAAATACTCGTCAATGCCAAGTTTTAAGTACTTTTCTTTCAATTTGCCAACCGTAATAATAGAGATATTCACAATCCACAACCCTTTAAAAATTGATTACAAACAGTTTACAAACAAGATATCCACAGAAGTTATCCACATATACACAACCATTGTCCACATTTTGTATGAAATCACTTGTTCGCCACAATATATACAGCGGGGTTTTCGCAAAATTCACAGGTTGTTGATAAGTTTTCCACATCTATTTTTGTTAAATGCGGAAATGTTTCATACTCATAAACAATTTTATCTAACGCAATATCAACATGTTCCTCGCAAGCATACACCATCTGATTCACCTTCCCATACAACAAAATTTCTACAATATTTTTACCGGCCTTTATTATGACATACCTGATCACAAAAACAAGAGGGTGGATGTCACCCTCTTACTGCTGCACACTATTGCCTGTAAGTGTTAAAGTGGTTTCCTGGAGATTACCATTCCGATAAAATTTAACGGTCATTTTTTGTCCGATTTTCTTTTTCTCGTACAATTGTTTCCGTAAATCGATGACGTTATTAATTTTTTGACCGTCTATTTCCACAATGACATCTAACTCTTTCAGTCCGGCCTTGGCTGCTGGTGAATTCGGTTCCACACTGCGAATTGCTGCTCCATAATTTACATTTGGTGGCAACTTCAGTGCTTCAGACTGATAGTATGCCGGGATTTCATCCACTGATTTTAAATCTACTCCCATATAGGGTCGTTTCACACTGCCGTATTTCTCAAGATCATCAATGATCGGTTTCGCAGAATTGATAGGGATGGAAAATCCAATCCCTTCTACGGCATTCTGGGCGATTTTCATCGAGTTAATCCCAATGACTTGACCTGCCATATTGATTAACGCCCCGCCGCTATTTCCGGGATTAATCGCAGCGTCCGTTTGTAATACTTCGGCCTGCCAATCAGGAGTGCCATCTTGATTAATATCCACCGGGATGGTACGCTTTAACCCAGAAATAATTCCTTCAGTGACTGAGCCTGAAAAAGCAGGCCCAAGCGGGTTCCCAATCGCAATCACCGGTTCTCCAAGTTTCAATGTATCAGAATCGCCAAAGTCAGCTATATCCGTCACCTTGCTTCCATCGATCTCAAGGACAGCTAAATCCGTCCAAATATCACTGCCCAATAATTTCGCCGGTAGTTTTGTTCCATTTTCCAGCGTAACTTCCAGCTTAGTTGCACCTTCCACCACATGGTGGTTGGTTACAACGAAGGCCTGATTGCCCGCCTTTTTATAAATCACACCCGAACCTGTGCCTACTGCTTGTTCTGATCTGTTGCTGCCATTCGGATACGACCAAAAATTGGACTTTGCTGCTTGAATATTCGTAACGCCGACAACTGCATTTTCTGCCTTGGCCACTGCTTTAGTCGAATCTGTTGTTACCTCATATGCAACTTGCTTATGGACAACATGCTGCTGATGATTCGTTTCCGTTACTGCACTTTCATTTGGTTCTATTTTATAGGGGAGCATCCCACGATTTGATAACACTGGAAGCGCAATAATGACCAAGATTGCCCCTATAATGGCTCCTATAAGGCTTGCAATAAAGATGCCGCCCCGATTTTTAGAACCCTCTGAATAACGGCTTGGCGAATGATCATCATAGTACCCCACTTATACACCATTCCTCTCTTACGAAATCTACTATTTACTTCATTACCCTTTATTTGCTAAAATACAACCTTCTAAAAAATTGTTGCTTATTGGAATCGCAAATAAAAGGGACAGATTCGCAAATAAAACTCGTAAATTCGCAAATAAACTGCCTAGATTCGCAAATAATCCCTGAAAATCTCGATACTCAGGTGTAATATTACATAATCTAAGAAAAAAACAACGAGGTATGCGAAAAGAGTGATGATATCCAATACGTCATCACACTTTTTTTCCAAATTTTAACGATATTATACTGCTGTTAAGGCTGTTGGTATTTTGGCGTCGGTATCGTAAAGTTCGAATTGTTCTCCGACAATGATCCCACGGCTCGCAAGTGTTTGCGTCACCGACATTCTTGCCAGGTCTTTCATATTATTATCAAGGCTTAGATGGGCGAGATAGACTCTTTTGGTCCGGTCGCCAATGACATCACTCATCGCCAAGGCGGCATCTTCATTGGATACATGGCCGACATCACTTAAAATTCTCCGTTTAATATTCCACGGATATTTTCCCATGCGCAGCATTTGTACATCATGATTAGCTTCAAATATATATACATCGGCGTTTGAAATCGTTCCCTTCATCCGGTCACTTACATAGCCAGTATCCGTAATCAAGACAAGCTTTTTTCCTTCATGATGAAAAATATAAAACATCGGTTCCGCTGCATCATGTGAGACACCAAAAGACTCGATATCCACCGAACCAAAACTTTTTACCGATTCCATCTGGAAAACAAACTTTTGCTCTGTTGGGATTTCCCCAACAGAGCTTTCCATTGCTCGCCACGTTTTTTCATTTGCGAACACAGGCAATTTATATTTCCGGGCCAAAACCCCAATTCCTTTTATATGGTCGCTATGTTCATGGGTAACAAAAATAGCAGACAGCTTGCTAATATCACGACCAATTTGTTGAAACAAGGTTTCCATCTGCTTGCCGCTAAATCCGGCATCGACTAAGAAGGAATGGTTTTCAGACTCTACATAGAAAGCATTCCCTGTGCTCCCGCTTGCTAGAATACTATAACTTAATGACATGAAATCACTCCACACTTGGTTTAGCATCACTATTAAACTGGATAATTTGACCTTCAAATGCATTTACGAACAAATTTTCTTTATCATTAATGATAAAGTGCCAGGTAGGTGCCAGCACTTGAGATGCCGCCAATTGTACTAGTGTTGAATAACCCAGTTCAATCTTGGTAATTTTACTTTTCGGCTTTAATTCACCCTTTTGATGCAAGGCTTCAATCGCCTTAAGTGGAGAAAGAATTTCTTCCTTTGCTGTCAGCCTCTCAAAACCTTCCAGATACGTTTGCTGATAGGAGACAATTTGATTATTCGTATTATAATGAAGCGTAATCATCCCATTAATATTTTGATACAATAAGGTAGCCTCAAATTTTTGAAAACAAGTAATGGTTTTTGTCTTATCATCTTTCTCCCAAAATTGATAATGGTCACCATAAAGAACATGATCCTTTAAGAAATTAGCAATACTGGAAGGATCCAACTTAGAATCCAATTGATAAGGATTTTGCAGGGTTCCCTGAAGAGTCGTAGCCGGGTCGCCGAGCAATGTTGCAGTTTGCCCTTTAAGTTTGGCAATGTCACTTTTGGTAAATATCTTTGGTTTTGCACTTAGATATTGTGCTTTAATCTGGGTCTTCGGCAGATCTGTATACTTTATACCATCGGCTTTTAGCTTTTCTTCAAGAGTTGCCTCAGTCGCAATTTCGTATTTATTGGCATTTCGAATGGTCAAGAATTGGAAGAATAGGTAAACATCCAAAATCAGAAATGTAATAATAAAGATTGTCTTAATTTTACTCCAATCCATGCGCTTGTCCTCCCAGATCATCCGTCGTTATCTGTCCCCAAATATTATCATAACGGTAAAACCAGGAAGGCTCTAAGACGATCAGCCTATTTTCATCCGCATCCCGCTCCATCCGGTATCCCAAAACGATATCTTCGAGCAGCTCTGGCCGAAAATTCTTTTTGGTTAATAGGATTTTCAAGGCGTCATGCCCGGATGGCATCTTCACCAGTTGCATTTCTGATGTCAGTGGAAGATCCAATGAAATATTTGGCCTGACATATTTATTAATTTCATTTTGTCCCCAGACTTCATTGATTTCCGAAAGACCTGTATCATTAAATACTGGGTATCCATTCATGCTATATAAACGAAATATCACTGAGCTATTCTTGACATTTTGTGAAACAAAATGGAAATCGTCTGTCCAACCGCCATGTTCATTGACAAAATCAATACTTCGTTTCACTAAATCATACGGGTTGTCAACATAATGATCCTCTGCTGTCGGATTCACATAAAAAAGCATACTGCTGGCATAATTAACGGTCATTTTACTGGAACCATTTGTATACTCTTCTCCCTGCTTGACAATACTTTTTTGCACAAAGCTTGGGTCACTGAAAAGAGCATCCTTAAATTCCTCCGAATTAAGGGTTACTGGCAAATACTTATATGTTGTCATTTTTGTCTCCTGATCCGGAAGGAAAATTTGTTTATCAGGAGTATCAAAAGCAAAATAACGCGGGTATTGGTCTGCATTTTTCACAAAGTCATGATAGAATTGACTTGCATTTGCAAGTGATATATGACCCATATACACTTTATGGCTCTTAGTAGAAACAAAATAGACGATTCCGTATTCCTTTTCTAGATTACCTACATTAATAATGATCCGGTCGAAAGTAAAAGAAGGGACTTTCCTTGCTTCAATATTAAGCACGCTGCGATATAATTCGATCGGCACCTCTCCTGAGAAGTCTACTTCTGCATTGCCTGCACCAACCATTAATGATTTAATGTTCGGCACCTTCGCTGTATATTCCTTTACATCCGTAAACGTCCATTTGCTTAATTCCTTAATGAACTTTTCAAGCTCTCCAGGATTATTGGTTCCGTAATGCCCCCCCTTTAAATGAAAAAGCATTCGATCAGGTTGAATAATCTTTTGTACTTCTTGTTTTTCACTTAAGGTAACCTCTTGTACGTAATTACTGCTTTCCATCGTTTCATAATGAGGCTGGTATGTCCAAAGATTCCACGTTAACAGAATACTAAACAAAACAAGTACCGTTAAAACCACTGATTTCAACTTTTCATATCTCATGACCATTCATCCTCTTCCGTACGATCATAGGGCAATGAGAAGGAAATGGTGGTTCCTTTGCCTTCTTCACTGTCGGCCCAAATTAAGCCGCCATGAGCATCGACGATTTCTCGTGCAATGGCAAGTCCTAATCCAGTACCGCCCATTTTTCGGGTTCTGGCTTTGTCAACACGGTAAAAACGGTCAAATATTTTTCCAATACTTTCTTTCGGTATCCCCATTCCTTCATCGGATATACTGACAATCACTTTATCTTCATTCTGATGAATGGAAAATGTTACTTGTCCACCTTCAGGAGAATACTTTAAGGCATTAGAAATAATATTATATAAAACCTGTGTCATCTTATCTTCATCAATTTCTACATATATTCCCTGATCGGGCAACATTCTTTTAAAGGTGACATTTTGTTTTTTTGACATTTCAAACCGATCAATAATACGATGGAAAAACTTAACGACGTTTACCCACTCCATTTTCATCTTGTAATCGGTACTATCCATTTTTGATAGGGTGAGCAAATCATTGACAAGGCGAATCAATCTCTCTGTTTCAGTCCTTGTGACTTCTAAAAATTTCGGAGCAAGTTCTTCATCCTTCCAAGCCCCATCAGCCAGTGCCTCTAAATAGCTTCTCATCGTTGTTAATGGTGTCCTTAATTCATGGGATACATTGGCAACAAACTCGCGTCGATCCGCATCAATTTTTTCCTGTTCCGTGATATCATGGAGGACAGCAATCAAGCCGTTCACAAAGCCAGTTTCCTTTTGAATAACCGAAAAGCTGGCCCTTAGGATATATGCCTCTTTCTTTGTACTGTAATCGAGAATTAATGAACCCTCTTCCTCAAGTAAATCCTCAAATGTATTGGTTTCTTCTAATCCTAGTAAAGAAACAATCGGCTGAGACAACACTGTTTCACGTGAAACATTCAACATTTCTGCTGCAGGATCATTAATTAAGATCACCCGACCTTTACGGTCAGTAGCTATGACACCATCCGTCATATGTGCCAAAACAGAAGACAGTTTCCTCCGTTCCCCTTCGGTCATCGCCTGAGCTTCTTGCAGTTTCTTCGTTAAATTGTTAAAGGTAACAGCCAATGTTCCAATTTCATCATTCCCATATACTTTGACCTTCCGGGAGAAATTCCCTTTCGCCATCGCCTGAGCTTGCTTTGTCATATCAGCGATTGGTCTGGTAATGGTTTGTGCCAGCAAAATTCCTAATGCAGCAGTAATAGCTAAAGCAATCACTGTTCCAGTTGCAAAAATATTATTGATCGTTTTCATTTGTTCGAATACATTTTCAATTTTGGCAACGAGATAAATGGCACCTATTACTTTTTTCCCTGATTTTATCGGGGTAGAGAGGACCCAAATGCGGTGTCCTGTTTGAGGATCAATTAAAATACTGCTTTGGTCCTCTTCCATTACCATCGACTGCTTTATTTGGAGTTCTGTTGTCCTTTCGCCAACAACTCCTTGATTATTAGGATCAGAGGTACCAAGGATTTTCAGTGATCTGTCAATAACCTGGACTTCCGATATATCAACTGCTTTAAAATCGCGGAGCATTTTCTTTATTTCTTGCTCAAGTGTTGGTTCATCGGGTTTTCTTTCCTTTTCCATTTCCTCTCGAATATTATAGGCTAGCAAATTCACACGTTCTTTGATCGATGTTTGAAAATTAGTCCTTAATGTCATTTCAAGTTGCTTGACAAAATAAACACCGATAATTTGCATAGCCACTAAAATAAGAAGGACATAGATGATGACAAACTTCACATGTATTGAACGAAAGAAAGCAAGCTTTTTCTTCAACGCCATTACTCCTGTTCAGGATTCCGTAAATAATATCCAACTCCACGGCGGGTCACAATCCAAGTCGGATGGCTCGGAGTATCCTCAATTTTTTCCCTTAATCGTCGGACGGTTACATCAACTGTACGGACATCCCCATAGTAATCATATCCCCAGACAGTTTGCAGCAAGTGTTCTCTTGTCATCACTTGGCCGATATGTTTTGCCAAATAGTAAAGCAATTCAAACTCGCGGTGTGTCAATTCAATGGTTTCACCGCGCTTGGATACCACATAAGCATCTGGATGGATCACAAGTGATCCAATAACAATTTCATTTGATTCGTTTTCTTCTTCAGTCGGACTCATACTTGTATTATGACGGCGTAAATTCGCTTTCACGCGGGCAATTAATTCCCTTGTACTAAACGGCTTCGTTACATAGTCATCCGCGCCAAGTTCAAGCCCAAGCACTTTATCAATTTCAGAATCCTTCGCTGTTAGCATGATGATGGGCATATCATATTTTTTCCGGACTTCGCGGCATACCTCCATCCCATCTCTTAGTGGCAGCATAATATCCAGGAGAATTAAATCCGGCTGAATCTCCTCTACCAATTGGAGAGCCTCATTGCCATCATAGGCACAATAGACACTATAACCTTCTTTTTTTAAGTTAAACTGCAAAATATCTGCAATTGGCTTTTCATCATCGACAACTAGAATTTTTTTGTCCATATTATTGCTCCTTTCACTTACTCAATCTATTTAGACAAGTGCTTAATAGGCATGTTTACTCTATTTTACTTTACCACTGTTTCAGCTTAAATTCATCTACTAGTAATTAGCAGAAAAAACAAAAAAGCCCCTAGTTACATGAACCAGAGACTTTTATTTTTTATTGAATGGCTCAGGACGGAATCGAACCGCCGACACAAGGATTTTCAGTCCTTTGCTCTACCGACTGAGCTACTGAGCCGAATTTAGATAGCACCCTACAGTATAGTTTTAGTTCGTCCTTTGTCCACGCCTCAGGAAGATTATTCAAGATGCTACTCGGCGTGTACAACTCGCAGCTTTTTCACTGAAGTTTTGCTCGTTGCTCTACCGACTGAGCTATTGAGCCATGCTCTTTATGTAAATGGCGGTCTGGACGGGACTCGAACCCGCGACCTCCTGCGTGACAGGCAGGCATTCTAACCGACTGAACTACCAGACCATATATATGACAGTCAACAAGGAAGCTGTCCTTGCCAGCCGCTTGCCGACTGTCAAATGCCGATGACCCCTACGGGATTCGAACCCGTGTTACCGCCGTGAAAGGGCGGTGTCTTAACCGCTTGACCAAGGGGCCATATTATTTTTAAATGGTGAGCCATGAAGGACTCGAACCTTCGACCCTCTGATTAAAAGTCAGATGCTCTACCGACTGAGCTAATGGCTCTTATTAAGATAATCCCCTACAGGAAAGTTTTCAATCGTCAGATGTCCCCGCCTCAGAATGCTTATGCAAGAAGCAACTCGGCGTGTACAACTCGCAGCTTTTTCATTGAAGCCTTGCTCGTTGCTCTACCGACTGAGCTAATGGCTCTTATTTGATGATTTCTATCATCTCTTTGCGACGTTTTTTATATTATCATTAAACCTATTAATTAGGCAATACTTTTTTAAAACTTTTTTTTAAATGATTTAAGGAAGCCCCTCGATTTGAAGGACTTCCTGTTTGATCATTACACCTGTCTCCAAGGATTGCGCACTACATTTGTCTGAGAACGATCCGGGCCTACGGAGAAGGTTGATAATGGCACACCGGTAAGCTGTGTGACCCTTTCAACATAATGGCGGGCGTTTGGAGGCAGTTCATCTAAAGATTTACAACCAGTAATATCTTCAGTCCAGCCAGGTAGCTCTTCGTAAATCGGTTCACATTGTGATAAAATCTTTAGATTTGCCGGATATTCCGTAATGACTTCATCTTTATAACGGTAAGCAGTACAAATTTTTAATGTCTCAATTCCCGTTAATACATCAATTGAATTTAATGAAAGGTCTGTTATACCGCTGACACGGCGGGCATGGCGGACAACGACGCTGTCAAACCAGCCAACACGACGCGGTCTTCCAGTAGTCGTGCCGTACTCACGACCAACTTCACGAATCCGATTGCCAATTTCATCATGCAATTCGGTTGGGAACGGGCCATCCCCAACACGGGAGGTGTAAGCTTTACATACACCGACGACATGAGTAATCTTTGTCGGGCCGACACCTGAACCAATCGTAACACCGCCGGCAACTGGGTTAGAAGAGGTAACAAATGGATAGGTACCTTGGTCAATATCCAGCATCACGCCTTGAGCCCCTTCAAATAGGACGCGGCGGCCTTCATCCAATGCATCATTTAATACAACTGAAGTATCACAGACATACTGTTTAATTTGCTGGCCATATTGATAGTACTCTTCCAGAATGTCTTCCTTTTTAAAGCCTTCAACCTCGTAAATTCGTTCAAACAAGCGGTTTTTTTCCAATAAATTTCGTTCCAGCTTTTCCTCAAATATTTCCCGGTCAAGCAAATCGGCAATTCGAATCCCTACGCGGGCAGCTTTATCCATATAGGCAGGACCAATTCCCTTTTTGGTTGTGCCGATCTTGTTTTCTCCTTTTCTTTGTTCTTCCACCTCATCCAATTTTAAATGATATGGAAGAATCACATGGGCCCTGTTACTGATCCGGAGATTATCAGTTGTAATTCCTTTTTCATGTAAATAAGCAAGCTCTTGTATGAGGGCCTTTGGGTCAACGACCATTCCATTGCCGATGACACAAATCTTTTCTTTATTAAAAATTCCCGATGGAATTAAGTGCAGTTTATACGTTTCACCATTAAATTTAATGGTGTGTCCTGCATTGTTTCCGCCTTGATAGCGGGCAACAACCTCGGCATTTTCAGAAAGGAAATCCGTTATTTTCCCCTTTCCTTCATCTCCCCACTGAGTACCAACAACCACAACTGATGTCATAAAAAGGCACCTCCATAATTTTCAACGTAAATACTATGCAACACTATCTTAGTTTATCAATTTCGATGCCTAAAATCAAATTAAAGACGAACATTTTATATAAGTATAGTTAAATATGTTCGTATTAATATAGTAAACTAGCAAAATAAAAAGGCCAGCCAAGCTTGGCTAACCTTATGCTCCGGGGGGAACCATCGAATCATCGAAACGTCTCTCTAAGTTGACAAATTTATTATATTCTTTTACAAATGCCAGCTGGACGGTACCAACGGGGCCATTACGCTGTTTAGCAATGATGATTTCAATAATATTTTTATTCTCCGATTCCTTATCGTAATAATCATCACGATATAAAAAGGCAACAATATCTGCGTCCTGCTCAATACTTCCTGATTCACGAATATCAGACATCATCGGCCGTTTATCCTGACGCTGCTCCACACCCCGGGAAAGCTGGGAGAGGGCAATGACGGGCACTTCTAGCTCCCGGGCCAGTTGTTTAAGTGCCCGAGAGATTTCAGATACTTCCTGCTGCCGATTTTCCCCAGATCTTCCTGAACCTAGAATCAACTGCAAATAATCAATTAAAATCATCCCTAAGCCATGTTCCTGCTTTAATCGGCGACATTTAGCCCGAATATCATTTACACGGACACCAGGTGTATCATCAATAAATATTCCGGCATTCGATAGGCTTCCCATGGCCATCGTCAATTTTCCCCAGTCTTCATCTGTAAGGGAACCCGTACGCAGCCTTTGGGCATCAATGTTTCCTTCCGCACAAAGCATACGCATAACCAGCTGCTCGGCACCCATCTCAAGACTAAAAATCGCTACATTTTCTCCAGCTTTAATCGCAACATTTTGCGCAATATTTAGGGCAAACGCTGTTTTACCCACAGAAGGACGGGCGCCGACAATGATTAAATCATTCCGCTGGAAACCTGCTGTCATCCGGTCAAGCTCGGTAAAACCTGTCGGGATCCCGGTAATATCCCCAACGCGGTTGTGCATCATTTCAATGTTATCATAAGTACGGACAAGCACATCTTTAATATTGTGAAATGCACCGGCATTTTTCCGCTGGGCAACTTCTAATATGCTTTTTTCCGCTTCACTTAATACCGTTTCGACTTCATCTTCACGGGTATATCCATCCGTAGCAATATTGGTCGCTGTCCTGATTAATCTTCGCAGCAGGGACTTTTCTTCTACGATTCTAGCATAATATTCAATATTAGCAGCTGTCGGAACGGCTCCGGCAAGCTCATTTAAATAGCTGACACCGCCCGTATCCTCAATCAGTTTGGCCGCTGCCAATTCTTCTGTTACGGTAACCAAGTCAACTGCTTTTCCTTGATCAGCAAGTTTAAGCATGACATGAAAGATTTTTTGGTGTGCCGCACGGTAAAAATCTTCCGGTATTAAAATTTCCGACGCCGTTATTAAAGATGACGGCTCAAGAAAAATCGCTCCTAAAACCGCCTGCTCAGCCTCAATATTTTGCGGCGGCATACGATCTGCAAATAAATCGCTCAATCTTAAAACCTCCCATTCAAGAGGATTTATAAAATCAGTTAGAAGATAGAGGCGTAGTTCCTATCGACCAAAGAAAAAAGTGACCAGTAAAAAACCGATCACATTTCTTAATATCATTTTTTATTCTAACATGTTTTCCGTAAATTACGCACTGGAAATTTACCGGAAAGAGAGAGTGAAGCAAACTTGCTTTATTTAACTTCCTTTACATGTACAGTTAAAGTTGCCGTTACATCATGATGGAGCTTGACGGGAACTTTTGTGTGTCCAAGGGATCGGATGGCATCTGCCATTTCCATCTTCCGCTTATCAATTTTAATGCCATGTTTCTTTTCAAGTTCATCAGCAATTTGTTTGGATGTAATGGAGCCAAACAGTCTACCGCCTTCACCGGCTTTCGCTGTCAACTCAACAGTGAGTTGATCCAATTTCTCTTTTAATTTTTTTGCTTCTTCCAATTCTTCTGCAGCCAACTTTTCTTGTTTTTTCTTTTGCGCATCCAAGGCGCTAATATTGGCACTCGTTGCTTCCACCGCTAAACCTTGTTTAATTAAAAAATTATGAGCATAGCCATCCGCTACATTTTTGATCTCGCCTTTTTTCCCTTTGCCTTTTACATCCTTTAGAAAAATAACTTTCATTCTTTTTTACTCCCTTCAAAATATTCATCAATAGCCTGCTTTAACTTTCTTTCCGTTTCTTCGATTGTCAGGCCAGACAGCTGTGTGGCGGCATTCGTCAAATGACCTCCGCCTTTTAAACTTTCCATAATGACTTGAACATTGATATTCCCTAATGAACGGGCGCTGATTCCAATTACTCCTTCACTACGTTTGGAAATAACGAAAGAGGCAAGAACTCCATCCATTGTCAGCAGCGTGTCGGCTGCCTGAGCAATAATCACTTGATCATTCAGTTCATTTTCCTTTCCCTTAGCAATCGCAATTCCTTCACGGTAGAAGGAAACGGATTCAATGAGCTTCGCCCTTTTTAAATATGTATCTACATCTTCTTTTAAAAACTTTTGAACAAGAATGGTGTCAGCTCCATGTGCTCTCAAGTAAGAGGCAGCATCAAATGTACGGGAACCCGTTCGTAATGTAAAACTTTTTGTATCAACAATGATCCCCGCCAGTAAGGCGGTTGCTTCAATTACTTCAATTTTACCGCGTTTTGGCTGATATTCAAGAAATTCGGTTACCAACTCCGATGTAGAGGAGGCATACGGTTCCATATATACAAGCAAAGGATTCGCAATAAAGTCCTCACTCCGGCGATGATGGTCTATCACCACAACATGATCGATTCGTTTTAGCAGCCGTTCTTCCATAACTAAAGATGGCTTATGGGTATCAACGACTACAAGTAATGTTTTGTCCGTGGCAATTTCTAAAGCCTCTTCCGGTCCAATAAAGCGGGAAAATAAATGTTCCTGTTGGCGGATTTCTGCCATTAACCGTTTCACGCTGCTGTCCATTTCCTGCATGTTGATCACAATATAGGCATCCTTCTGATTCATTTGTGCCACTTTATAAATTCCAATACTGGCGCCAATTGAATCCATATCAGGATTTTTATGTCCCATAATGATGACTTTATCACTGGCAGTTACTAGATCTCTCAAGGCATGGGAAATAACACGTGCTCTTACCCGTGTCCGCTTTTCAATCGGGTTTGTTTTTCCTCCAAAAAATTTCACTTTTCCATTTGGAAGTTTAATGGCTACCTGGTCACCACCCCTGCCTAATGCCAAGTCAAGGCTCGATTGGGCTAGCACCCCTAATTCTGGCAGGGAAGAAACACCCGTACCCACACCAATGCTCAGAGTAAATGAAATATTTTGTTTTGAGGTCATTGCTCTAATTTCATCGAGAATGGTGAACTTTTCTTTCTCTAGTAAATGAAGGATCCCCTCATTAAATACAGCAATAAATCGTTCAGACGAAATCCGCTTGAGGAAAATTCCATTTTGATGAGCCCATTTATTTAAAATGGAAGTCACCATATTATTGATGCTTCCCCGCATCTGGTCATCCATTCCCTGGGTCAAATCATCATAATTATCTAAAAACAAAATAGCGATAACCGTTCGTTCGTCATGGTACATTTTTTCAATATCGATCTGTTCCGTGACATCAAAAAAATATAAGTGACGGTCATCAGGCTTATGAATGACACGGAATTTCCGATCATGAAGTGCGATAATTTCCGTTTCTGCTTCTTGTTCTATTAATGGGATCAAGTTGTCGGCTACATCATAGAGAGATCTTCCAATCAAGGCTTCCTCATCAAAACACGACGATAAATATGGATTAGTCCATTCAATATAATAGTCTTCATTTATCAGCATAATCCCGATTGGAAGCTCCATCAGTGCTTCTTCGCCGACTTTTTTCACCCGGTGGGAGAGAGTTGAAATATACTCCTCCATTTCCGATCGCTGGCGCCGTTCCATTACAGCCATAAAATAAAGCGGGAAAAACAGCAGCAACAGGCCAACAAGGCTTAAAACCCGGTTATATAAAAACAGAACGCCGAACAGTAATACTACAACGCCTATCAACCCATAAAACGGGTACCGATTTGACCGCTTTTCTAAATATGGAGGCATTTTGTCAGCTCCTAATTTCAAGACTTACTCTTTATTCATAAAACGCTTTCTAAAATCAAAGCCCATGTCTGTGATGCCCAATAACATTATTATATAATGAATAGTCGGAATCGTGAATGCAAGAATTACAATGATCACCCCAAGTCCCTTCGCAGCAGACTTCTGGTATAAGATAAAAAATATAAATGAAAGCCCCTGAATAACCATAAACATTTCCAATATATAGAACGCATTCTGCAAAACAATATATAAAAAAGTTCCTTCTTGGGGATGAAACAGCATATTGGCCCCGATTGCAATTAAAAAGTACCATAATAAACTTCTTGGCAGGGTAAGATTTCTAAATTCCCCCCAAATCGGTACTTTCATTCCAAATCTCTTTGCAATGGGGAAGCAAATCAATTGGATTAAACCTGCATAAAAGATGGAAGCAAATATGAACAGGCTCGGAGCAAGTGTGTGAATCATTTGAAATATCATTTCATATTGCTGTTTAACTTTCTTGAGCTGATCCGTTTTCCCACTAGATTTCATTATATCTTCCGTCATAGCCTCCGACCTCTTAAAAAGATCTATCAGCTCTTTAAAAAAATCAAAATGGAAAAAGGCAACATTTACAGCATATGTAATGATTAATCCGACAAGAAGAATGAGTGAGCTTCCAATTAAAATGGCTGATCTGCTTGCTTTTCTTTGCACCATATAGCCCATAACGATTCCCGTTATGCCAAACATAAGCACGGTTATAAGCCCTATAAGGGAACCGGCAATAAACGAAATAAAGACAGCAGCTATAGCGAAAGCTCCAATATATTTTAGGTTATTATTTACCGAAAATAAAACAAACGGCAATGGCAGAACAAGATTTGTAATAATTCCAAGAATGGGGATATAAATCGTTATGAACATTAAAACAGCAAACACCGCCAGCAGTATCGCACCCTCTGTCAATTTGCTTACATTCTTCACTTCTTCACCTCTAATGAAATCCTATCTCTTTATTTTAACGGGATCTGTACAGGTATTCAACTATATAAGAAAAGCGCCTGGTCACTCTAACAGGCAGATGTTCTTCTGCACTAAAAGTCTGTTTTTTTGAACATTTAGTCCGTCCCGAGGGGCTGCGCTGAAGCTGGACAATCTTCGAAGTCAAACTTTATACTTTCTTTCTAAAAAAAACAGCCAGAGCAGAAAGCCCCAGCTGTCTTTATTTATTATTCACCAGCCACGAATGGCAGTAATGCCATTTGACGTGCACGTTTGATGGCTACTGTTAATTTACGTTGGTATTTTGCACTTGTGCCAGTTACACGGCGTGGTAAGATTTTTCCACGTTCAGAAATAAACTTTTTCAGTAAGTCTACATCTTTATAATCAATGTGTGTAATAGCATTTGCAGTGAAATAGCATACTTTGCGGCGTTTTGCACGTCCGCCTTTACGTCCTCCTGCCATGGATCGTTCCCTCCTTTATTACTTTATGAATTAATTTTTTAAAGGTTATCATTTAGAATGGCAGATCATCATCGGAAATGTCAATTTGACCACTTCCGGCAAATGGATCGTCATTTACTCTTGTATAACCTTGGTTGGTATTAGGCCGTTGATTCTGATTCCCAAATGGAGCTTCGCCTTGTGGTTCTCTTGGCGGTGCACCAAAATAGTCGGTGTCGTTTCTATTGCTGACGGCACTTTTTGGTTCCAAGAATTGAACACTTTCCGCTAAAACCTCGGTAACATAAACACGTCTTCCGTCCTGTGCTTCATAGTTGCGGGTTTGAATACGGCCATCTACGCCTGCCAAGCTGCCCTTTTTTAAAAAGTTCGCTACATTTTCAGCTGGTTTACGCCAAACGACACAATTAATAAAGTCTGTTTCGCGCTCCCCCTGCTGATTCGTATAGTTACGATTCACCGCTAAAGTGAACGTAGCAACAGCAACTCCGCTTGGCGTATAACGCAAATCCGGATCTTTCGTCAGCCGGCCAACAAGCACAACACGATTTAACATCAGAATCAACTCCTTTTCTCCCGTTCCATGTTTCACGTGAAACAATAATGGAATGTATTTATCTAAACTTACGCTTCTTCTTTAATGACGATATGACGAATGATGTCTTCATTGATTTTGGCAAGACGAGAAAATTCTTGCACTGCAACTGCTGGGGAAGTCGTTTTCACGATTTCGTAATATCCGTCACGGAAATCATTGATTTCATATGCAAGACGGCGTTTACCCCATTCTTTCACTTCAGCTGTTTCCGCACCATTCTCAAGAAGAATATTGTTAAAGCGCTCCACAAGAGCCTTCTTTGCTTCATCTTCAATGTTTGGGCGAATGATGTACATGATTTCGTACTTGTTCATCTTTAGGCACCTCCTTTTGGTCTAAGCGGCCCATGAAAGTGGGCAAGGAGCAATTATTCATTACTCACAAGTTGAAATTATAACATAGAAAAACAGGAAAAGCAATGTCCCTTTCCTGTTCGCCATGTTTAATTCATTATTATTTTTATACATTAAATCGGAAGTGGATAATGTCCCCATCTTGTACTTCATAGTCTTTTCCTTCAAGGCGTACTTTTCCGGCTTCCTTTGCAGCATTATAGCTTCCTGCCGTTACTAAATCTTCATAAGAAACTGTCTCGGCCCGAATAAAGCCTCGTTCAAAATCCGAGTGAATAATTCCGGCGCATTGAGGTGCTTTCATTCCTTTTCTAAATGTCCAAGCGCGTACTTCCTGAACACCAGCGGTAAAATAGGTTGCCAATCCAAGTAGGCTGTAGGCAGCGCGGATTAATTGGTCAAGGCCTGACTCCTCAATCCCCAGTTCTTCGAGGAACATCGCTTTTTCTTCCCCTTCAAGTTCGGCAATTTCCTCTTCAATTTTGGCGCAAATAACAATCACTTCGGCATTTTCAGCTGCTGCGTATTCCCGTACCCGCTTGACATATTCATTGCCTGATGGATCTGCTATATCCTCTTCACCAACATTTGCCACGTAAAGCACAGGCTTAATCGTTAACAAATGAAGGTGTTTGACAATTTTCAGCTGATCTTCAGTAAAATCAATGGAACGAGCAGGCTTTTCTGATTCAAATGCTTCGCGTAGCAATGTCAGCACTTCAAACTCTGCCGCTGCATCTTTATCCTTTTGTTTCGCTAATTTTTCCGCACGGCTGATTCGTTTTTCAACGGTTTCCATGTCTGCTAGAATCAATTCCAAGTTAATGGTTTCAATATCGGAAATAGGGTCAACCTTACCTGATACATGGGTAATGTTATCATCCGCAAAACAGCGGACCACCTGACAAATGGCATCCACTTCACGAATATGCGAAAGAAATTTGTTTCCCAATCCTTCCCCTTTGCTGGCACCCTTCACAATGCCGGCAATATCGGTAAATTCAAATGCGGTTGGTACTGTTTTCTTCGGCTGCACAAGCTCAGTTAACTTTTGTAGACGGTAATCGGGCACTTCAACAATCCCGACATTCGGGTCAATCGTACAGAAGGGATAGTTTGCTGATTCTGCCCCTGCCTGAGTAATAGCATTAAAAAGGGTCGATTTCCCCACATTCGGCAGACCAACAATACCTGCTGTTAAAGCCATACAAGTTCACTCCTTCAAAAGACATTCTATCTTGAAACAATCGTTTTTCTATAAAATTAATGGATAAGTCTTTCACAATTATAGGCACTTTATAGTAAAAACACAAGAAGAAGCGAGGGATCATATTGATATGCGTAAAACTAAAAAATACATTTGTACTTCTAAACTATTTTTAGTAAATGTCGAAAATTAATATATATCAACATATATCGATCTATTTTTCTACTTAAAATAGACATATTTCTAATCAATTTATACCTGGGGGAGGAGCTATGAAGAAAGATAAAAATACTAAACAAATAGAAAAAACACAGATCTCAGGGAATATTGTCAAAAAAGCAATCTTGCCAACATTTTGTTTTGCTGCGCTATCGACAATGGCCTTTGATGAAACCATTTATGCAAAACAAACTACTACTACCGAATATGTGAATGTAACAAGTGGCACACTAAATTTACGAAAAGCTGCTTCCTCAAACGCTGCTATTATTGCCAGTCTTTCGAAAGGCACTGTCGTAACCGTCTATTCACAAGCCAACGGCTGGGCGAAAGTGACCGCTAATGAGAAGGAAGGCTATGTCAATTCCAATTTTCTATCATCCAATAATCCTAATCAGACAAGTACTGCTGCAAAAGCTGTCCCCACGACAAAATATGTTAATGTCAGCTCTGGTTCATTAAATATGCGCAATAGTGCCTCAATAAGCGCTTCGACCATTGTTAAACTTGCTACAGGCACTGCCGTAACAGTTTACTCTGAATCTGCCGGCTGGGCGAAAATTGAGGCATATGGGAAAACCGGATATGTCAGTTCAGCTTACTTATCAGCTGAAAACCCCAGCCAGGGCAAAACTTCCTCTTCAAAAACAAAACAGCCCGTCATTAAATATGTTAATATCAGTTCAACATCTAAATTGAATGTAAGAAAAAATCCTTCCACTAATTCAGCTATTGTGGCTACATTAACAAACGGTACCGAGGTAGAAGTAAGTACAGAGAATAGTAGCTGGGCAAAAATCCAAGCCAATGGCATAGAAGGCTATGTTAGCTCTGCATTTCTTTCGTCCGCCAAATCAAATACCAATTCTTCATCTGCGGCTAAACCAAAAACCACAACTAAATATGTCAATGTCAACATCGGTTCTACATTGAATATGCGGAAAAGTGCTAGTGAAAATGCATCGATAGTAGTCAAATTAGCTCGCGGAGTAGAGGTAAACGTTGATTCAGAAACAAATGGCTGGGCAAAAGTTGAAGTATACGGTCAAACCGGATATGTTAATTCCAACTATTTATCGGTCACAAAACCTGATACTGAAACCAATCATTCACAAGAACCAAGTCCCGGGCAGAGTAATCAGACAAAAGCTGAAAAATATGTAAACGTTATATACGGTTCAAGTCTTAATATGCGATCAGCTGGCACTTCCAATGCAGCGATCATCGCCAAATTGGCCAGAGGAACGGTTGTCACTGTTCTTTCTGAAGCAAATGGCTGGGCAAAGGTAACAGCAAACGGACAAACAGGCTATGTCAGTTCACAGTACCTATCTGCTACACCGCCATTAAGTCCAAATACATCGAAGAACTCTATAGAAAAAATAACACAAACTTATAATATAAGCTTAAAGGACATGGTGAAATTAGAAATACCCACAAACCCGCAGACAGATAAAAAATACAATACCTATATTCGTTCTGATGCATTAACCTTAACCAGTTCTTCAAGCGGAATCGTAAATGGCAATGGCTGGAGTGTAAGGGGCGGAGCCGGTTTAAACTATTGGATCGTCGGTAAAGTTAACAATCAAGAACCATTAAAAATTCTTGCAAAAGTAAAAGGAACAGACGGCCATGATTGGTACCAGGTTTCCTATAATAAACAATGGGTAAATGCCAGTCCGGATGATATTTCTTATTACGTAAATCCGGATAACTTTTTAAATAATACAGTAGATTCCTTACAATTTTTAAAACTGTCGATTACAACAAACCTCAATACCGATGAAGTAAATGAAAGAATTCTAAAGGGAAAAGGAATTCTACAAGGCATGGCTTCAACCTTTATTAAAGCAAGTAATACATATGGAATTAATGAGCTTTATTTAATTTCCCATGCCTTACTTGAAACAAATAACGGAAAATCGGAACTTGCTAATGGAGTAAAGATTAATGGAAGAACAGTTTACAATATGTATGGAATTGGAGCCTATGATCAACGTGCAGTGGCAAGCGGAGCACAGTTTGCTTATAACGCAGGGTGGTTCACTCCAGAAGCAGCTATTATCGGCGGTGCCAAGTTTATTGCCGATGGATATATCAATGCTGGCCAGGACACACTTTATAAAATGAGATGGAATCCAAGTGCTGCAGCATTATTGGGCACAGCAACACATCAGTATGCCTCAGATATCGGCTGGGCCGCAAAACAAGTTCAGCAGATTTATAATTTATACAAGTTATTAGATTCATATAAACTAGTACTGGAAATCCCGAAATATAAGTAAGAAAAGCGCAAGGCGCCAAGCTAGTGCCTCCGACTAAAAGCAATAGCTTTTAGTCGTCTGATGTTTATTAAAATAACAGGGCTGCCGATACGGCAGCCCTGAGCTCATTATTCATTCAAGGGAATCCTCTCTAAGTTTACGAGGCAATCATATAAAGTGCTTCCTAAACCATTATCTGATTCCTTATTAGAGGTCAGTAGATTGACAGATCCGCCAAATTCCTGCCAAATCCCTTCATCAATATTGATGGTGTTAGGATGGGCTGCAGGTAAAATGGAAATATAGCCCTTCACTTCACCACGATCATTCCATACCCTTACATAGTCTCCATTTTGTAACGATAATTCGTCGGCAATATTTTGGGCAATCTCTACTTTCAACTTTACTTTTCCACCCAATAGATGATAATTCTGTGAATGGTTGGAACGCATCGGGTGAATCGTCAGCAGGTTATACGGATATTTATCTGCCAAGTCCGGTTTTGACCATTTTGATTCATCCGGAAGCGCTAACGTTAACTTTCCATTTTCACCCTTTTGCTGAGCCAGAAGGGAAGTAAATTCGAATTTTCCCGAAGGGGTTTTAAATTTTCGGTCATGCCATGGAATTTTCGCAACAGGTAATTCCATTGTATGCTGTTCTATTAATGATTCCAGTGAAAGACCATGCTTGGCTAGCGGTTTTAGCGTCATTTCCAGCCATTCTTTTCTTGTAAATTGAAAATCCTGCCCAAATCCAAGCCGCTCAGCCAATTGGGTCCAAACCCACAAATCTGGCTTTGCCTCACCGGGAGCGGAGACAAGTTTTGGGCCGTAATTGACATAATGATGGTACATTGAAGCATAATAAAAATCCTCTTCTTCAAATGCTGTTGTTATCGGCAACACATAATCGGCAAGCCGGGCTGTGTCTGTCATATATTGCTCCATAACAACCAATGTATCCACCGAAGTAAAAGCCTTTTCTACGATACTCGAATCCGGGACCTGTGTCAGCGGATTACCACAAGTCACGACAATCATTTTAATTTCAGGATTAGTAGCGGTTAAAACGTTTTCTGCCTGTTTCATAATGGAAAACTGCCGATGGGCCTGCCTGCGATTTGGCATTGTTAACTCTTCAAAAGCAAAACTTTGTCCTACTTGTGTATTAGCATAATTAGCCCCGCCGCCCGGAATGCCAATGTTACCGCTTATTGCTACAAGAGCATCGATTAAACGGATGGTATTTCCACCATTTCGATAGCGTTGCATTCCTAATCCCATATACGTACTTGTCGGTTTATCAGCATATACATAAGCTAATTTGGTGATGAGTTCTGCTGGGATTTCCGTCATTTCACTAATTTGTGCAATTGTCATTTCATTTAGCAGCTGAACTAAATCAGTAAAACCATACGTAAACTGCTCAATAAATGTGCGATCTTCTAACCCCAGGCGAAGGATTTCCTTCATAATTCCTGCCGCTAATAGTCCATCCATTCCAGGTTTTATCGTAATAAAGTCATCGGCTAATTTAGCTGGTGCATTATACAATGGATTGATCACATAAAGTTTTGCCCCAAGTTTTTTGGCTTTTAACAGTTGTTCATAAAAGTGCATATTGGTTCTGGCTACATTTCTGCCCCAAATGACAATGTTTTTACTATGATAAATATCATTTGGCTCATGACTGTACGCACCGCCAAAATCCCAATTTTGCGCTTCAATTCCTGCCCCCCAGCATAATGAACCGTAAAGTTCAGTGACGCCTCCATAACAATTAAAAAAGCGCTGATCCAAGTTTTTCAAAATGCCATTATTGGCATAATCATGGCTATGCAGCACAGCAGTCGTACCAAACCGCGTCTTTATTTCCTTTAATTTGCCGGCAATTTCATCAAGTGCCTGATCCCAGGAGATTTCTACGAACTGACCGTTGATTTTTTTTAAGGGGTGCAATAAACGTTTAGATGAATTTGTCCGATCCACAAGCATTCTTCCCCGGCCGCAGATTTTCCCTTTTGTGATCGGATGATCCGGGTCACCTTCTACTTTCACTACTTTGCCGTTTTCAATTGTCACCTGTAAACCACAGCTATCCCAACAATTTAATGGACAGGCTGCTTTTCTTATGATGGCCAAACTTTCACCCCCATTTTAACTTTCTATCGCCTATTTTAATAAAAATAATTGAACTTTTACAAAAAGAAAAGCATGAATTTACCCTTCATGCTTCACTAATACTCTTTTCATTTTACGAGCGAATTCCCTACGCGGAATTAAAACACTATGACCGCAGCCTTCGCATTTAATCCGGATATCCATCCCCATCCGGATAATTTTCCAGCGATTTGTTCCGCATGGATGCTGCTTTTTCATCTCTACAATATCATTGAGAGCAAATTCTTTTCCTTCCATTCATGTTCCTCCTGTCATCTTATTACTTCGGCTTTCCCGCTCCTTCTGGATACATGACAAGTTGCGGTGGCGGGACTTTTATTCCATGTTCATCCAACAAGAGCTTGATATCCTTGCGAATCGCTCGGGCAATTCCGGACTGCTTCGTTGGCCGTGTTTCCGCCACAATCCTTAGTACTACTTCTGTAGGTCCCAGTGTTTGAATACCCAAAAGTTCAGGTGCTTTGATTAAATCTTCATATTGATCCGGCATTTTTTGTAAGCTATCCTCAATTACTTTTTCAGCTCGTCCAATATCTTCACCATAAGCAATGGCAATATCAACAACGGCAATACTATTATTTAAAGAAAAATTCGTTACTTGGGTGATACTTCCATTCGGCAATATATGCAATTCCCCGGTCCAGCTTTTGATTTTGGTTGTCCGTAATCCAATGGCTTCAACATTTCCTTCAAATTGTCCAACCCGGATATGGTCGCCGACGGAGAATTGATCTTCAAAGATTATGAAAAAGCCGGATATAACATCCTTCACTAAATTTTGTGCTCCGAAACCAACTGCCAAACCAACAATCCCTGCTCCGGCAATCAGTGCCTGCACATTAATCCCAAACACGGATAGAATCATCATAAACGTAATAAAATAAACAACATATGAAAGAATATTTTGTAGAAGTTTAGAAAGGGTTTCCTCTCTCCGTCCAGGCGGCTTCGCAAGCGGTGAAAGGTTCCTGATTTTAAAAATATTATGGATGGCCATTTCCCCTATTTTGATTAAGATCTTGGCAATGATCAAGATCACAATAATCTTCAGAAGACCTGCTCCAAATCTTAGCCATGTCTCTTCGTTTTGAAAGGTTTGAAAAAGTTTTGGAATATTCACAGCTGTTAAGTTCATTTATACACCTTCCTTTAGCTTGATTCCTCTATCATTTTAACAATTTTTCTGATTAGAGAATAGCGTTGTGTTTATACTTTTCCCCTCTATTTATGTATAGATTTCCGAAAATTTCCGTATAATGATAAGGCAAAGAGGGTATTAAAAAATTTTAAACAATACTAAATGAATCTGCCTAATAATGGCTGCATATTATTCTTTTATATTTAATATGTATTTAAGGAGTGGACATAATGAATCTAAAGACCTATTTCTTTGACCGGAGGGGGAAAGCGCAAATTAATCATGATGATGTTCATGCTGCGGAAGATTTAGCAGCTGAATTGCTGACCATCCTTCCGCCCATGGCGTCCCGCCCGATTGTATTTGTTTGCATTGGAACTGACCGCTCCACCGGAGATTCATTAGGGCCACTGATCGGTACATTATTAGAGGAGAAAAGACCGAAAGTCTTTTATGTATATGGAACATTAGATGAGCCTATTCATGCTGTTAATTTAGAAGAAAAACTTCATGTAATTATGACAAAACATGCCAATCCGTATATCATCGGAATCGACGCCTGTTTGGGTCGCATGAAAAATGTCGGTACTATACAAGTTGGCAGCGGCCCTGTCAAACCTGGTGCCGGAGTAAACAAACAACTACCCGCCGTCGGAGATATACATATCACCGGAATCGTGAATGTCAGCGGGTTCATGGAATTTTTCGTTCTACAAAATACCCGGTTAAATCTTGTCATGAAAATGGCCAAAACGATTGCTAGCGGAATCTATCAAGCTAGCCTTGTTTACGCCAAGCAAAGCTGGACACGATTGGATTGGGTAGGAGAAGAACAGACTTATTAATGGAACAGCCGGTCTAAGAACCGGCTGTTTATTTATTTAAAATAAAAATGAATACTATACAAAATTGTAGAGATGATTCCTACTACGACAATACCGGGAAGGAAGTTGGCAACTTTTATTTTTGTCAGCCCAATTAAATTTAAGCCAATAGCAAATATCATAATCCCTCCGGCAGATGTCATTTCGATAATAAATTGATTCATTAATTCTTTCGGAATAAATTGGTTGATTTGCGTAGCAAATAAAGCAATTAAGCCTTCGTAAACAAGTACAGGCACAGCTGAAAAAATAACGCCCATTCCAAGTGTTGTTGTTAACATTAATGCCGTAAAACCATCGATGATAGACTTCATATATAAAACGGAATGATCCCCGCTAATTCCGCTGTTAAGGGCACCAATAATTGCCATTGCCCCAATACAAAAAATCAGTGTCCCTGTAACAAATCCTTCTGAAATGCTGTCTTTTTCGTTTGAACCGAGTTTTCTTTCGAGCCATAATCCTAAATCATTTAATTTATCCTCCAATTTCAACGATTCTCCAATAATGGCACCGAATACGAGGCTAATAATGACTATAACGAAATTTTGACTTTTTAATCCCATTTGTAAACCGAGAACCATAACGGATAAACCAATGGCAAACATAACCGTTGTCTTCATTCCTTCCGGGATTCGGTTCAGCAGTTTCCCAAGCAGGGATCCAATAATAATTAAAAGTACATTCACAATGGTTCCTAATAAAAACATCGTCATCCCCCTTTTGCTTACCAAAAAAATAAACCATCCGTCAGATGGTTAAAAAGTATCATCATGATCTAATAATTCAAGGATTCTTTCTAAATCCTCCTGGGAGAAAAATTCGATTTCAATTTTCCCTTTATTTTTGTTTTGCTTAATATGGACAGTTGTTCCAAAACGTTCTCTTAAGGAATGCTCACGTTCTACAATAAAAACATCCTTTTTCTGTTCTTGTTTTTTTGTTTCACGTGAAACATTCTCATTTAATTGCTGAACCCATTTTTCCAACTGGCGTACATTTAGTGATTCCTTGATGACCTTTTCCACAACTGCAGGAAGTTTGGCCTTCTGCCGTAATCCTAATAAAGCGCGACCATGGCCCATTGTTATTTTCCCTTCGGATATCAACTCTTGAATGGCAGGCGGAAGCGAGAGGAGTCGGATATGATTCGCAACATGCGGCCGGCTTTTTCCTAAGCGCTTGGCTACTTCTTCTTGAGTTAGCTTCAGCTTTTCCATTAATGTTTGGTAGGCCAATCCCTCTTCAATAGGATTTAAATCCTCACGCTGTAAGTTTTCCAGTACAGCAAGTTCCATCATTTGCTGTTCCGAAAACTCCCTGACAACCGCGGGAACCGTTTCGAGTTTGGCCTCTTTGGCGGCACGGAAACGCCGCTCTCCAACTACAATTTCATACCCCTTAATGCTCTTTCGGACAATCAGCGGCTGCAATATTCCATGCTCTAGAATAGAATCCTTTAATTCTTCAATCGCTTTTTGTGCGAAAGTCTTCCTTGGCTGGTAAGGGTTTGGGCGCAGTTCCTTCAATTTAATTTCTTGAACTGTCTCTTCCTTATCAACAGCCTCCGTATTAAAGAATGCATTCAGACCTTTTCCTAACCCTTTAGCCATTTGCGACCACTTCCTTTGCTAAATCCAAATAAACTTCAGCACCGCGGGATTTGGCATCGTATGTTATGATGGGTTCCCCATGGCTTGGAGCTTCACTCAGACGCACATTTCTTGGAATAATGGTTTTATAAACTTTATCTTGAAAGTACTTTTTCACTTCTTCAATGACTTGAATACCGAGGTTTGTCCTTGCATCAAGCATGGTTAATAACACACCTTCGATTTTCAAGTCCTGGTTTAAATGCTTTTGCACCAATCTGACCGTATTTAATAATTGGCTTAATCCTTCTAAAGCGTAATATTCACATTGTACCGGAATTAGTACCGCGTCAGAGGCAGTCAAAGCATTGATGGTTAGTAAGCCTAACGAAGGCGGACAATCAATAATGACATAATCAAATTGACCTTTTACTTCTTCGATGGCTCTTTTCAAGCGAACTTCTCTTGAAATGGTGGGAACTAATTCAATTTCAGCCCCGGCAAGTTGAATAGTGGCCGGAATACAATATAAATTTTCCACAGCTGTTGTTTTAATGACTTCTTGCGCCTTAACATCATCTACTAAAACATCATATATACATTGATCTACTTCTGCTTTTTCAATTCCAACTCCGCTTGTTGCATTTCCTTGCGGATCAATGTCCACTATTAAGACACGTTTCCCTATGTAAGCTAAGCAGGCGCCCAGGTTGACAGAAGTAGTGGTTTTACCAACTCCGCCCTTTTGATTGGCGATAGAAAGAATTTTACCCACAATGTCACCTACCCTTAATTTCTACAATTGTCTTACTTTTTTATTCTATCAAATTAATGATTCACTTACCCTAGATTTAGATAGAGAAATTCCATTTCTTTATTTTAACACGAATTTTATTCGATGTAGTTTTTTTAAAAAAAATAATCCAATAGACAGGTGAAGGGGATGTTCCCAGTTATATAAAAATGAGGACCAAACAATGATTTTGTTTAGTCCTCATTTACTTCATTTATTTTTTCTTTGGAATACGGATTGTGAATTGGTAATAATCATCAAATTCTTCTTCCTCAGCATCAAGGGTAATCCCACTATCTGTTACCATACTAAGTGATTGGCGGATGGTATTGACGGCAATTCTCATATCTTTACTGAAGGCTTTTCGTTTTGGTTTTGGCTTTACATTTTTTTGTTCTAATAGTCGGACAACCCGCTCCTCGGTCTGCTTCACATTTAAATTTTTCTCAATAATTTCTCCTAGAACAGCAATCTGTTTCTCCGGATCTTTTAACGGAATGAGTGAACGGGCATGACGCTCGGTAATCGTTTTATTTAACAATGCATCCTGGACGGGCTGCGGTAATTTTAAGAGCCGCAGTTTGTTGGCAACAGTAGACTGCCCTTTCCCAAGGCGCTGGGCAAGTGCTTCCTGTGTTAAATTATGCAATTCAAGCAGCTTCCCGTAAGCAATTGCTTCTTCAATGGGCGACAATTCTTCCCTCTGCAGGTTCTCTATAAGGGCAACAGATGCTGTTTCCGCATCAGATAAATTCTTAATAATGGCTGGAGCCTCTGTCCAGCCCAGTTTTTTCATCGCCCGCCAGCGCCGTTCACCCGCAATAATTTCATATTTGCCAGGAGCAAACTCCCGGACTACGATCGGCTGGATAATACCATGTATATGAATCGTTCTTGACAATTCCTCAATCTTCTCTTCATCAAATACCGTCCGCGGCTGAAAACGGTTAGGAATGATTTGATCAATCAGTACTTTTTTTATTTCATCATGCTTCTCAGCTGTTAATTCTTTTTCGAGCTCAAGTGTCTGTCCTTTATCACCAAGACCAAAAAAGCGTGTAAATGAATTTTTCATCCCCAACACCACCTTTATGAAACTCCCTATTACATAATTCTCTGCATAAATTGATTCTTCCTGCCTAGGATACCATTTTTGCTGAAGAATTGTCAGTACTAAGAAAAGCGCAAGGCGCCCGCCTAGCGGCGACAAGCACAAGACGAGCCGGCGAGAAGGCTGCTTTTTAGCCTTCTTGACGGATCGGCTTGTGACCTCGAGCCGCTGGCGCCTGGAGCTAGACAATTCTCGAAGTCAAATTTATACTTTCTTATCTTTTAAGAAAAGCGCAAGCGCCTTGCTCAGCGTTCTTTAGCCCTAAAAGTCTGGTTTTTGTCCCGAGGGGCTAGGCTGCTTGCGCTGAACAATTCTCGAAGACAAAATTTACTTTACTGTATGAAGAAAAGAGTTTCCTACTTATTCAATTGGCATTTTTGCCGGGGTTCCCGGTTTCCTTGGGTATTTTTTCGGTGTTTGCTTTTCCTTTTTAATAATGATAATATTCCGCTCACTTTCCTCAACCGGCAATGTAAAAGTAAACATTTCTTCTACTTTGCCTCCGAGAGTCGTAATTGCTTTTTGTGCCGTTTTTAATTCCTCTTTGGCATGTAATGCCTTTAATGCGATAAAGTGCCCTCCTACTTTGGCAAGCGGCAGGCATAACTCACTTAGCACTGACATTCGGGCCACTGCCCTTGCTGTTACAACATCGAACTTTTCCCGGAAAATAGTATTTACGCCAAAGGTCTCTGCACGATCATGAACAAATTGGATATTTTCAAGGTTTAACATATTCGCAAGATGCTGTAAAAAAGAAATCCGCTTATTCAGTGAATCTACAATCGTCACTTGCAAATGCGGATATACAATTTTTAACGGAATGCTCGGAAAGCCGGCACCGGCACCGACATCGCAAAGCCTTAGGGATCCGGTAAAGTCAAAGTAAAATGCTGCTGAAATGGAATCATAAAAATGTTTTAAATAAACCTCTGATTTTTCGGTAATCGCTGTCAGGTTCATCTTCTCATTCCACTCAACAAGTGTTTCATAATAGATGTCAAACTGCTCCAACTGCCGGTCAGTCAGTGCAATCCCCTTTTCATTTAAACTTGCGGCAAATTGTTCAACATTCATTTTCTTTCCTCACTAACCTAATCATTTGAGACTTTGGCAATCCGTCCATGTTCCAAGTAGACAAGCAGAATCGAAATATCGGCGGGATTTACTCCGGAAATGCGTGATGCTTGGGCAAGTGATAACGGCCTGATTTTATTTAATTTTTGTCTTGCTTCCGTCGCTAATCCAGTAATAGCGTTATAGTCAATGTTTTCTGGGATTTTTTTATCCTCCATTTTCTTTAAACGCTCCACTTGCTGCAAGGATTTTTCAATATAGCCTTCATATTTGATTTGAATTTCTACTTGTTCTTTCACTTCATCATCTAATGGATGTTCCGGTTTTGTTAAGGTTTCAAGCAGTTCATAAGTCATTTCGGGCCGCTTTAATAAATCGGAAGCACGGATTCCATCTTTTAGTTCACTGCCGCCAATGCTCCTGATTAATTCCTGAACTTCTGTATTTGGTTTTAAGATAGTTGACCTTAATCTTTCCTTTTCTTCTTCAATGGCGTTCTTTTTAGCTACATATTTTTGATAGCGTTCATCACGAATAAGGCCAATTTTATAGCCAATTTCGGTTAATCTTAAGTCCGCATTATCATGACGAAGCAGCAAACGGTATTCCGCTCTTGAGGTCAACAGACGATACGGTTCATTCGTTCCCTTCGTTACTAAGTCATCAATTAGCACCCCGATATATGCGTCGGAGCGGCTCAAGACTAACTCTTCGCGTCCAAGCGCCCTTAAACCTGCATTGATTCCGGCCATCAGTCCTTGACCTGCAGCTTCTTCATAGCCGGATGTCCCGTTGATTTGCCCAGCGGTATAAAGGTTTTTTACAACCTTTGTCTCTAATGTCGGCCATAGTTGTGTAGGGACAATGGCATCGTATTCAATCGCATATCCCGCTCGCATCATTTCTGCCTTCTCAAGGCCGGGAACAGTTTTTAAAATTTGCTTTTGAACATCTTCCGGCAGGCTTGTTGACAATCCTTGAACATAGACTTCTTTTGTATTTCTTCCTTCCGGCTCCAGAAAAATTTGGTGGCGCGGCTTATCATTAAACCGGACTACCTTATCTTCAATCGATGGACAGTAGCGCGGCCCTGTGCCTTTAATCATTCCAGAATACATTGGAGAGCGATACAGATTCGCATCAATAATCTCATGTGTATGTTCGTTTGTGTAGGTCAGCCAGCAAGGCAGTTGGTCGGTTATAAATTTCGTGGTTTCATAAGAAAACGCCCGCGGGATTTCATCACCAGGCTGAATCTCTGTCTTGCTGTAGTCAATCGTATTGCTGTTCACCCTAGGCGGTGTTCCTGTCTTAAAACGGACAAGTTCAAACCCAAGCTCCTCCAAATGTTCTGACAGCTTAATAGATGGCTGCTGGTTATTCGGACCGCTGGAATATTTCAATTCTCCAATGATAATCTCGCCGCGCAAGAATGTCCCTGTTGTGATCACGACGGTTTTGGAGCGGTATACAGCACCTGTCTTTGTAATGACACCGCAGCATACCCCATCTTCGACAATTAATCTTTCTACCATACCTTGAATTAACGTCAAGTTTGGCTCTTCTTCGAGCGTTTTCTTCATTTCATGCTGATAGGCAAATTTATCGGCCTGTGCCCTCAGTGCCCTGACAGCCGGCCCTTTACCCGTATTCAGCATTCTCATTTGAATATACGTTTTATCGATATTTTTTGCCATTTCTCCGCCTAGTGCATCAATTTCCCGGACGACAATCCCTTTGGCAGGTCCACCGACAGAAGGGTTGCACGGCATAAAGGCCACCATATCAAGATTAATGGTCACCATTAATGTTTTCGCTCCAAGACGCGCCGAAGCTAAGCCCGCCTCACAGCCTGCATGGCCAGCGCCGACGACAATCACATCGTAATTTCCTGCTTCATATGTCATATAATGGTTCCTCCTTTCCGTAACAAACGGAAAAACTTCTTTGAATTTCGTATAACTGCACTTTTTAAACCATGACTTCCGTGTCTATTTTCCTAAACAGAACTGTGAGAATAATTGGTCTATGAGACTTTCATGAACGCTGTCGCCGATGATTTCCCCAAGGAATTCCCAAGTTCTTGTCAAATCAATTTGAACGATATCGATCGGCGTGTCTGATTCTACACCTATCATAACATCCTCTATCGCTTTTAATGCTTGGTTCAGCAGGGCGATATGACGGCTGTTAGACACATATGTGACATCTTTCGCTTCAATCGAACCCGTAAAGAATAAAGACGCAATTGCTTCTTCCAGTTCATCAACCCCGCGATCTTCCAATAATGAAGTTGTTACGAGTTTATGGTTTTTTGCCAATTCCTTTACCCGTTCTAAGTCAATTTGCTGCGGGAGATCTGTTTTATTGACAATTACGATCGTTTCCATGCCTTTTACTGCTTCAAATAGTGCTTCGTCCTCTTTTGTCAATTGGTCTGAATAATTCAGGACAAGCAAAATTAAATCAGCCTGCTTTAACACCTGGCGGGACCGCTCTACCCCTATTTGCTCAACGATATCTTCTGTTTCCCTGATTCCCGCTGTATCCAAAAGCCTAAGCGGCACACCGCGAACATTAACATATTCTTCAATTACATCGCGCGTTGTTCCCGGTATGTCCGTAACAATAGCTTTGTTTTCCTGAGCCAAGATATTTAATAATGATGATTTACCGACATTCGGTCTGCCGACAATTGCAGTAGAAAGGCCTTCTCGGAGAATTTTCCCCTGCTGGGAGGTTTGCAGCAGTTTCTTAATTTCCTCTCTTATAAAGCGAGCTTTTTCCTCCATCATCTTATGAGTCATTTCTTCTACATCGTCATATTCCGGATAATCGATATTTACCTCCACATGAGCCAGTACCTCCAAAATTTCCTGGCGCAAACGGCGAATCAGCTTAGACAGCCGTCCCTCCATCTGGCCAAGAGCAATATTCATTGCCTTATCAGATTTGGCCCTGATTAAATCCATTACTGCTTCCGCCTGTGATAAATCAATCCGTCCATTTAAAAAAGCCCTCTTTGTAAATTCACCCGGTTCTGCAAGCCTTGCCCCTTGTTTTAATACCAGTTGCAACACCCGATTAACAGAAACAATTCCCCCGTGACAATTAATTTCCACTACATCTTCTTTGGTAAAGGTTTTTGGCCCCTTCATGACCGAGACCATTACCTCTTCGGCTGTCTGCCCGCTAGCCGGATCAACTAAATGACCATAATGAATTGTATGGGAGCTTTGATCCGCCAGCTTTTTTCCACCAATTCCACGAAACAGTTGATCTGCAATCGAGATCGCTTCCTCTCCGCTTAAACGGACTATCGCGATCGCACCTTCCCCCATTGGAGTTGAAATCGCCGCAATCGTATCATAATCCACTTCTTGTCACCTCACTGTACTAACGATCTATCTTAAATGGCCAATGATTTTTTACTCAAATTATTAGTATACCATGTTATCCACAGTCTAAAAATATCTTTGTATTATTTTAACTTATCCACATGTGAATAACAATAAAACAAAATTGCTGCAATTAGTTGCTAACAAGGTGTTTTTTCGTATAAAAAAACACCCTATCAAATCGATAGGATGTTTTATATTTTTTTCCGAATTGGCGATATGACCACATAACGATGCGGCTCGGTTCCATCCGAACTTGTTTTTACTTCTTTTTCTTCTGACAAAGCGGTATGAATGATTTTCCGCTCATAAGAAGGCATTGGTTCTAATGCAACATCTTTCCCTGTCTTAATTGCCTTTTGGGCAAGGCGATGTGCTAATTGAATCAGGGTTTCACTTCTCTTGTTCCTGTAATCCTCGGCATCCAAAAATACTGTCAAATACTGATCAGAGTGGCGGTTAATCACCAGCTGTGTCAAATATTGAAGGGAATTTAGAGTCTGGCCCCGTTTCCCAATTAATAAAGCTATTTTTTCGCCGGTTAAAACAAACCGGACCTGCTTGCCATCACGATACACTTCAGTTTCTATTGGTGCACCCATTTGTTCACTCACATGTTTGAGAAATGTTCTTGCTTCTTCGATTGGGTCTATTTTGACTGTTACTTTTACAACAGCCGGGCGAGAGCCAAAAATACCGAAGATTCCCTTTTTTCCTTCGTCAATAATGTCAACATTTGTACGGTCTTTCGTTGTTTGCAATTGAGCTAAAGCCGATTCTACTGCTTCTTCGACAGTTTGTCCTGTAGCAGTCACCTGTTTCACTTTTTCGCTCCTCCCGAAGTGCCGGCGGCTTGTGCCTTCAATTCCGGACCTTTAATAAAATAGGTTTGCACAATCATAAAAATATTTCCGACAACCCAATAAAGTGAAAGAGCCGACGGGAAGTTAAAGGCAAAAATAACGATCATGATCGGCATCATCCATACCATCATTGCCATCTGCGGATTTTGGTTTGCCGTACCGGCCATCATCATCTTTTGCTGGATAAATGTCGTGATTCCTGCAACAATTGGTAAAATGTAATATGGGTCCTTTTCACCCAGATCAAACCATAAGAAAGAACCTTGAGCAATCTCTCTTGTTCGGGAAATTGCATGATAGAAACCGATTAAAATAGGCATTTGAATAATTAGTGGAAAACAGCCGGCCATCGGGTTCACACCATGCTTTTGAAACAATGCCATTGTTTCTTGCTGTAACAGTTGCTGAGTTTTTTGATCCTTTGAACTATATTTTTGCCGTAAGGCAGTAAGCTCCGGCTGTAATGCCTGCATGGCCTTTGAACTTTTTGTCTGCTTGATCATCAGCGGTAAAATTGCGAGACGAACAATAATAGTCACAATAATAATCGCCCAGCCATAATTTCCGCCAAGCAAGTGTGCAGTTTCCTTAATCAGCCAGGATAATGGGTAAACGATATAGTGATTCCAAATCCCTTTGCTTTCCGGTGTTATCGGCTGCTTGATTTCACTGCATCCTGCAAGTAAAAAAAGTAATGAAAAAATACCGACTACCAGTAATATTCGTTTTTTCAACCAAACACTTCCTCCTCTTAAAATATCGTGAAACTTTTTATGTATAAATCTCTATTGTTTTCTCATTGTATTTTAACACTTAGTAATAAATCTTGTCTCTATCCTTCACCATTTTTTACTAAACCAATAAATATTATTTCCAGTTACAAATTCTTTAAGACCTTTCCTACTTTAAGGACATGACTCAAGCTTTTTTTTACTTCAAAAAAATCCATTTCAGCTGACGGTTTTCTAGCGATAATTACATAATCATGGCTTGAAGTGAGCTGATCTTTCAATTCAAAAATGGCCTGTCTAATATATCGTTTGATTCGATTCCTGGTCACAGCATTCCCGAGCTTTTTGCTGACAGATAAACCGATTCGGAAGAAATCCTGGTCGTCCTTCTTCAGTGAATAGACGACAAATTGCCGGTTGGCAAACGACCGCCCCTTCTGAAATACTGCCTGAAAGTCTTTATTCTTTTTGATCCGCAGTTCTTTTTTCATCAAAACACCTTCAGTTAAACAGCTTTATTTTATACTTATGAGATTACACTTCTTATAAAAAAGACCACTGAGACGTTTCAGTGGTCTAAGCTGATAATACTTTTCTTCCTTTGCGGCGGCGGCGAGCGAGAACTTTACGTCCATTGCTTGTGCTCATCCGGCTTCGGAATCCATGAACTTTGCTGTGTTTACGTTTATTCGGTTGATATGTTCTTTTCATTATATGACACCTCCCTAAAAGGATAGCTCTCAAAGCAAAATGACAGTCTTACTTATTATAAAGATGTATTGCCAAGATTGTCAACCACTCCCCAATAATTGCACGCTATTTCCATTTTTTTATTGCCTAGTTGCTTTAATAACCAGAACATTTTCGTTGTGGATAAAAAACGACATTTTTTTCGCTATCCACACAAGATATTGACAGGTTTTTCACAAATTATCTATCTGTGGACAATTTTTATTCACAAGTACATCAGGTTGTGGATAAGGTTCGAAAAACCATTGCACACCTTGCTATTATTTGATATTATATTTGTGTTTTCACTCTGAATAATTTTGTTCACATATGATGTTATCCACAAAATGTGGATAAGCTGTGGACACATCATTCTGAATTTCTGTAAAAACTTGTCCACAAGAGGTGGATATTGTCGAAACTCCACTTTTTTTCCTTATTATATAAATATCCACATTCCTTGTTTTGTATATTTATAAATTTATAGGTCCCTATCTGTTATAATACAGCTATTTAAAGCTGAATTAAGTCTTTTTAGATTGGATCATAAATGACAATTTAGAGTTATAGACAAGAAATATTCAAAAATTGTCCAGCTCCAGGCGCCAGCGGCTCGAAGTCACAAGCCAATCTGTCAGAAGGTTAAATAACTGCCTTCTCGTCGGTTTGTCTTGTGCTTGTCGCAGCTAAGCAGGCGCCTTGCGCATTTCTAGTGAGGAGGGAAATTAGTTGGAAAACATTGCTGATCTTTGGCAAGCAGCTCTAGCCGAAATGGAGAAGAAGATAAGTAAGCCGAGCTTTGAGACATGGCTTAAATCCACAAAGGCCCATACCCTTCAAGGCGACCTGCTTGTCATAACAGCACCTAATGAATTTGCCCGCGATTGGCTCGAAGAACGCTATTCTCAACACATTTCTGAAGTACTATACGAAATAACCGGAGAGGAACTGACGGTCAAATTTATCATTCCTCAAAACCAAAAAGATGAGGATATTGAGCTCCCGGCACCGCCTAAGAAGGTAAAAAAAGACGATGAGCACACTGATTTTCCTCAAAGTGTATTAATTCCAAAGTATACATTTGATACGTTTGTTATCGGCTCCGGCAACCGCTTTGCACATGCCGCTTCCTTGGCAGTCGCAGAAGCCCCGGCAAAAGCCTATAATCCATTGTTTATTTACGGAGGCGTCGGTCTTGGGAAAACCCACTTAATGCATGCCATCGGACACTATGTGCTGGAACATAATCCAACTGCAAAGGTCGTTTATTTATCTTCAGAAAAATTTACGAATGAATTTATTAACTCGATTCGCGACAATAAAGCGGAGAATTTCCGCAATAAATATCGAAATGTCGATGTGCTGCTAATTGATGATATTCAATTTTTGGCCGGAAAAGAATCAACACAAGAAGAATTTTTCCATACGTTTAATGCATTACATGAAGACAGCAAGCAAATTGTCATTTCCAGTGACCGGCCGCCAAGGGAAATTCCGACTCTGGAGGACCGTTTACGATCACGATTTGAATGGGGATTGATAACGGACATTACGCCACCGGATTTGGAAACAAGAATTGCAATCTTAAGAAAGAAGGCTAAGGCAGACGGTTTAGACATTCCAAATGAAGTAATGCTTTATATTGCCAATCAAATTGATTCCAACATCCGCGAGCTTGAAGGAGCGCTTATCCGTGTAGTCGCTTATTCATCATTAATTAATAAAGATATCAATGCGGATTTGGCAGCTGAAGCTTTAAAAGATATCATTCCTAGTTCAAAGCCAAAGGTGATTACAATCCATGATATTCAAAAAGCAGTCGGGGAACAATTTAATGTGAAACTGGAGGACTTTAAAGCGAAAAAACGAACAAAATCTGTCGCTTTTCCGAGGCAGATTGCCATGTATTTATCGCGTGAGTTAACCGATTATTCTTTGCCTAAAATAGGTGAAGAATTTGGCGGCCGTGATCATACAACCGTCATTCATGCCCATGAAAAAATTTCAAAGCTTCTTCAGACTGACTCCCAACTGCAGAAACAAATCAAGGAACTGAATGAACTGCTAAAGGTCTAATATTGTGCATAACTTTTGATAGTCTATACACAGTCTATCCACATGTGGATAGACTGTGTTTCCGTTGTTAAAATTAGTTATCCACATGTTAACAAGTCCTACTAGTACTTCTACGATTTTTTTTATAAAAAAATATTATATTCAGTAGTTAAAAAATTATGCATAACGGGGGATTAAATAATGAAATTTATCATCCAGCGTGACTATTTGGTCCAAAGTGTTCAAGATGTAATGAAGGCCGTATCATCAAGAACTACAATTCCGATCTTAACAGGTATTAAAATTACAGCTGCAATCGATGGGGTTACTTTAACAGGAAGTGATTCAGATATTTCCATTGAATCATTTATCCCAAAAGAGGAAGACGGCAATGAGATTGTTGAAATCAAACAAACAGGTGCTATCGTCCTTCAAGCGAGGTTTTTTAGTGAAATCATCAGAAAACTTCCAACTGATTTTGTAGAAATTGAGGTATTAGGTTCACTTCAAACTGTCATCCGTTCAGGAAAGTCAGAATTTAATTTACTTGGCCTTGATGCAGAAGAATATCCGCGTCTGCCACAAATTGAAGAAAATAACAAATTTTATATCGCAACGGATCTATTAAAAGCAATGATCCGCCAAACCCATTTTGCTGTATCTACTTCTGAAACACGCCCTATCTTGACAGGTGTCAACTGGAGAATTGAAAATGGGGAACTGACCTGTATTGCCACCGACAGTCATCGACTTGCACTAAGAAATGCAAAAATTGAAGCTGAAAATAATGAAACTTATAATATCGTTATTCCAGGGAAAAGTTTGAGTGAATTGAGTAAAATTATTGATGACTCCAATGGTCAGATTGAAATTGTGATAACTGAGAATCAAATTTTGTTTAAAGCGAAGCATTTATTATTTTTCTCAAGATTACTAGAAGGAAATTATCCTGATACATCAAGATTAATTCCAGCAGACAGTAAAACTAATTTAATTCTAAATACGAAAGAATTCTTACAGGCAATTGACCGTGCATCTCTCCTTGCGAGAGAAGGACGTAATAACGTGGTAAAACTAGCAGCAAATGAGGACGGCATAATAGAAATTTCCTCCAATTCTCCAGAGATTGGGAAAGTAGTCGAAGAAATTCAAAGCCAAATGATTGAAGGGGAAGAATTGAAAATTTCATTCAGCGCTAAATATATGATGGATGCTCTCAAAGCCCTTGAAGGAACAGAGATTAAAATCAGCTTTACCGGAGCAATGCGCCCATTTGTCATTCGCCCTCTCCATGATGAAACTATTTTGCAGTTAATTCTTCCAGTAAGGACTTTTTAAAAAGATAAGAAAGAATTTGGACTTTGAGAATTGTCCAGCTCCATAAGGAAAGCTTCGACAGCATCAGCATCGCACGTCTAAAAGCGATAGCTTTTAGGCGGAGGCGCCAGCGGCTCGAGGTCACAAGCCGCTAAGCGGAAGCATTAAGCTTTTCTATTTTGCCACCTTCATTTGGTGGCTTTCTTTTCATTGTCTGAATGAAACTTTCGCTTTTTTATTTTTTTTAGTAAAATAAAGTATTGAGTCTATTTTTGGAATGAAGGTGATAACATGCCAAAAAAAGTCAAGCTGGATACAGAATTTATTACTCTAGGACAATTTTTGAAATTAGCAGATGTTATTCAAACTGGCGGCATGGCCAAGTGGTTTTTAAGTGAACATGAAGTATGGGTCAATGGTGAACAAGACCAAAGAAGAGGCAGAAAGCTTCACATTGGGGATAAAGTAGAAATTGCCGGCTTTGGGGAGTTTGTCATAAGCGAATCGTAAGGGTGCGTTCCATGTATATTGAAACTTTATCATTAACTAACTATCGCAATTATGAGCAATTATTTATTGAATTTGAAAATAAAGTAAATGTTATCTTAGGTGAAAACGCCCAGGGAAAAACAAATGTCATGGAATCCATTTATGTTTTAGCAATGGCAAAATCACACCGAACGTCAAATGATAAAGAACTTATTCGCTGGGATCAAGATTATGCTAAAATAGAGGGGAGAGTGCAAAAACAGCACAGCTCATTACCCTTGCAATTAATCATTTCAAAAAAGGGCAAAAAAGCAAAATACAATCATATTGAGCAGCAGAAATTAAGTCAATATGTCGGAAATTTAAATGTTGTTATGTTTGCGCCAGAAGACCTTAACTTAGTTAAAGGGAGCCCGCAAGTACGCAGACGGTTTATTGATATGGAAATCGGACAAATATCCCCTGTTTATTTACATGATATGAGTCAATATCAAAAAATACTTCAGCAGCGCAATCATTACTTAAAAATGTTACAAATCAAAAAACAGACAGATCAAACAATGCTTGAAATTTTAACAGAGCAGTTTATTCAGATAGCTGTCAAAATTGTCCAGAAGCGATTTGAATTTTTGAAGGTTTTGGAGAATTGGGCAAAACCGATCCATCATTCGATTTCAAGAGGACTTGAACAGCTTGAAATTCACTATAAACCTTCTGTTGAGGTATTAGATGACCAAGAATTGTCGAAAATGGTAACATGTTTCGAAGAAAAGTTCGGGAAAGTAAGGGAGCGGGAAATCGAACGGGGAACGACTATGTTTGGCCCCCATCGAGACGACTTACATTTTCGTGTAAATAACAGAGATGTGCAAACATTCGGCTCACAAGGCCAGCAGCGGACAACAGCGCTATCTGTTAAACTGGCGGAAATTGAATTAATAGATGCTGAAATTGGTGAATACCCCATTTTACTGTTAGACGATGTGTTATCAGAATTAGATGATTATCGCCAATCTCATTTATTAAATACCATCAAAGGTAAGGTTCAAACTTTTGTAACCACCACAAGTGTCGAAGGAATAGATCATCAAACATTAAAAGAAGCCTCAACATTTGCGGTCAAATCAGGTGTGATCAAAAACATCAATTGAGGTGGGCCATGTATATTCATATTGGGGAAGATTACAATATCAGGGCCAAAGATATTATTGCCATTTTGGATAAAAAAAGTGAGGAAAAGTCAGACCTGGTGAAAGAATTCTTAGTTTTTCACAGAGAAAAAGCCATCAATCTGTCAAAAAACCCCTATAAGTCAATAATTATTACGAATTACAACGTTTATTTATCCCCTATTGCCTCAGGAACATTAAAGAAACGTTCAATGAATATACAGGAATTTTAACCAGTCGGTTTTTATTATATAGATATTTTTTGTTAGAAGGTGCAGGTGAGTAAGCATGACAATGGAACAAAAAGAAGTGGAGGCAAATTATGGTGCTGAGCAAATCCAGGTCCTTGAAGGACTGGAGGCAGTCAGAAAACGACCTGGTATGTATATTGGTTCAACCAGCAGCAAAGGCCTTCACCATTTAGTTTGGGAGATCGTCGATAACAGCATTGATGAAGCTTTGGCAGGCTACTGTAGCGAAATTAATGTGACGATTGAAGAAGATAATAGTATAACCGTGAAAGATAACGGACGCGGAATTCCTGTTGACATACATGAGAAGATGGGCAGACCAGCTGTTGAGGTGATAATGACCGTTCTTCATGCCGGCGGGAAATTCGGCGGTGGCGGCTATAAAGTATCCGGCGGTCTCCATGGAGTAGGGGCCTCTGTTGTAAATGCCCTGTCATCTGAACTGGAAGTATATGTTCATAGGGGTGGCCATATTTACTATCAAAAATATGAACGCGGTGTCCCAGTTGCTGATTTAAAAATAATCGGTACTACAGATAGAACAGGAACGACAACCCATTTTAAGCCAGACAGTGAGATTTTTACAGAAACATTAGTTTATGATTATGATACGCTGGCCACCCGGATTCGTGAACTTGCGTTTCTTAATCGCAATATCAAAATCACGATTGAAGACAAGCGTGGTGAAAACAAGCGGAATGAATATCACTATGAGGGCGGAATTAAATCCTATGTTGAACATTTAAACCGGACAAAAGAAGTCCTTCATGAAGAACCGATTTATATTGATGGAGAAAAAGACGGTATTAGCGTAGAGGTTGCACTTCAGTATAATGAGGGCTATACAGAAAATATTTATTCCTTCGCGAATAATATTCACACTTATGAAGGCGGAACACATGAATCGGGCTTTAAAACAGCTTTAACTAGGGTGATCAACGACTATGCTCGAAAAAATGGCCTCATTAAGGAAAATGATGCTAATTTATCGGGTGAGGATGTACGGGAAGGACTAACGGCAATTATTTCAATTAAGCACCCGGATCCGCAATTTGAAGGGCAGACAAAGACAAAGTTGGGCAACTCTGAAGTCAGGGCAATTACGGATACAGTTTTTTCAACCCATTTTGAAAAATTCCTTTTAGAAAATCCCATGGTTGCCAGAAAAATTGTTGAGAAAGGCTTAATGGCTTCAAGGGCGAGACTAGCTGCCAAGAAAGCTCGTGAATTGACACGGCGCAAAAGCGCCTTGGAGGTATCCAGTCTGCCAGGTAAATTAGCCGATTGTTCATCAAAGGACCCGTCCGAATGTGAACTGTATATTGTTGAGGGGGACTCAGCAGGCGGCTCGGCCAAACAAGGACGTGACCGTCATTTCCAAGCCATCCTGCCTTTAAGAGGGAAAATCTTAAATGTTGAAAAGGCTCGGTTGGACAAAATTCTTTCTAACAATGAAGTAAGAGCGATGATCACCGCAATCGGCACAGGGATAGGAGAGGACTTTGATATTTCCAAAGCCCGCTATCACAAAATCGTTATTATGACGGATGCTGATGTTGACGGCGCCCATATCCGGACGTTGTTGTTAACTTTCTTTTACCGATATATGAGAAAGATTTTGGAAGTTGGTTATGTCTATATTGCCCAACCGCCTTTATATAAAGTGCAGCAAGGTAAACGAATAGAGTATGCTTATAATGATAAAGAGCTTGAGCGGATATTTGCTGAGTTGCCAAGTCAGCCCAAACCGAATATTCAGCGCTATAAAGGTTTGGGAGAGATGAATCCCGAACAATTATGGGAAACGACGATGGACCCGGAGACAAGAACGATGCTACAAGTCAGCCTTGAGGATGCCATTGAGGCTGATGAAACGTTTGAAATGTTAATGGGTGAAAAAGTCGAACCTCGGCGCCATTTTATTGAAACCAATGCTCAATATGTAAGGAACTTAGATGTCTAGGGAAAGAAAAGGTTAACCTTTGTCCAATAAGTTCCATACTTTAGGAATGAGATTATACAAGGATAGAGGACTGTCCCCTATCCTCATTTCTTTTTTAAATAAACGCAAAATATAATTTCAGAAGGCCGGTTCTCTTTATATCAGCAATATATAGTGTTTAAAAATTTTCGTGCATTGTTTAACACCCATAGAGGAGGTACTAGTAAATGGCTGAAACTCCAAATCCTCAAATAAAAGAGGTCAATATCAGTCAAGAGATGAAGTCATCGTTTCTTGACTATGCAATGAGTGTTATAGTTTCCCGCGCCCTTCCGGATGTACGCGATGGGTTGAAACCAGTTCATCGCCGTATTCTTTATGCTATGCATGATCTTGGAATTCATGCAGACAAACCATATAAGAAATCGGCCCGCATTGTCGGTGATGTCATTGGTAAATATCACCCGCACGGTGACGCTGCAGTATACGAAACAATGGTCCGGATGGCCCAGGATTTCAACTACCGCTATCCACTTGTTGATGGCCACGGAAACTTTGGGTCAGTTGACGGCGATTCAGCAGCAGCCATGCGGTATACGGAATCAAGAATGTCGAAAATCTCCATGGAGTTATTAAGAGATATTAACAAAGACACGATTGATTATCAAGATAACTATGATGGTGAAGAAAAAGAACCGGTTGTTTTACCGTCCCGGTTCCCGAACCTTTTAGTGAACGGAACTACAGGAATTGCTGTCGGGATGGCAACCAATATTCCTCCGCATCAGCTAGGTGAAACCATTGATGCTGTTTTAGCGATCAGCCATGACCCTGACATAACAACACAAGAACTCATGGAAATTATTCCTGGACCAGATTTTCCAACCGGAGGCATTATTGTTGGCCGCAGCGGCATCCGCAAAGCCTATGAAACAGGCAGAGGGTCAATCACTATAAGAGCAAAAGTAGGAATTGAACAAAAATCCAACGGCAAAGAAACAATTATTGTTCATGAGTTACCGTATCAGGTAAATAAAGCGAAATTAATTGAGAAAATTGCTGAATTGGCCCGGGATAAAAAAATTGAAGGTATCACGGATCTTCGTGATGAATCAGACCGACGCGGGATGCGGATTGTCATTGAGGTTCGTAAGGATGCCAATGCCAATGTCCTGTTAAATAATTTATATAAATTAACAGCATTGCAAACAAGTTTCGGAATTAATATGCTGGCTCTTGTAAATGGTCATCCAAAAGTATTAAGTCTCAAGCAATGTTTGAGCCATTATTTGGATCACCAAAAAGTAGTCATCCGCCGCCGTACGGAATACGAGCTGCGCAAAGCGGAAGCACGAGCTCATATTTTAGAGGGATTACGTGTTGCCCTTGATCATTTAGACGAAGTGATTACGTTAATCCGGAATTCGCAAACAACGGATATTGCCCGGGAAGGGTTAATGACGCAATTTAACCTTTCTGAAAAACAAGCCCAGGCCATTCTTGATATGCGCCTGCAACGATTAACCGGATTGGAAAGAGAAAAAATTGAGGAAGAATATCAAAGTTTAGTTAAGCTGATTGCAGAATTAAAGGCGATCCTGGCAGATGAAGAAAAGATTCTTGAGATTATTCGCGAAGAATTGCTGGAAATTAAAGAACGCTTTAATGATACACGCCGCACCGAAATCGCTGCCGGCGGGATTGAAAATATCGAAGATGAGGATTTAATTCCACGCGAAAATATTGTGATTACCTTGACACATAACGGCTATATTAAGCGTCTGCCTGTTTCGACATACCGGGCACAAAAACGCGGCGGCCGCGGTATTCAAGGTATGGGTACGAATGAAGATGATTTTGTAGAGCATTTAATTACAACTTCAACTCATGATACAATTCTTTTCTTTACTAATAAGGGGAAAGTATATCGTTCCAAAGGCTATGATATTCCAGAGTTTAGCCGGACGGCAAAAGGAATTCCGATCATTAACCTTCTTGGCATTGAAAAAGGAGAATGGGTAAATGCAATTATTCCGATTGAGGAATTTGTTGATGATTGGTATCTATTCTTTACTACAAAGGAAGGGATCTCCAAACGTTCGCCGTTGTCATCATTTGCTCATATCCGTAATAATGGTTTAATTGCTGTAAACTTGCGTGAAGGCGATGAATTAATTTCTGTTCGTTTAACGGATGGAAGTAAACATATTATTATCGGTACTAAAGACGGCATGTTAATTCGTTTCCCGGAAACCGATGTTCGTTCGATGGGTCGAACCGCTACAGGTGTAAAGGGAATTACGCTTGATGAGGGCGATGAAGTGGTCGGAATGGAAGTATTGGAAGAAGATAATGATGTTTTAATCGTTACGAAAAATGGCTACGGCAAGCGCACCCCTGCCTCTGAATACCGTGTTCAAGGCAGAGGAGGGAAAGGAATCAAAACCTGCTCTATTACCAAGAAAAACGGCAGCCTTGTATCCATGAGGGCCGTAACTGGCGAGGATGATCTGATGCTAATTACCACCAGCGGTGTACTGATCCGAATTGATGTCGGAGGAATCTCACAATTAGGCCGGAACACCCAAGGAGTAAAACTAATCAGTCTTAAAGAAAATGAGAATGAATATGTTGCAACAGTTGCTAAAGTGGAAAAAGAAGAATCTTCTGAGACTGAGACAGACCAAGCTGTTGAAACAACAAACCAGGATACTGCCGAAGTGAACCCAGGAGCTGAAAAGGTTCAATCTGAGGAAGAGTAATAATTACAATGATAAAGGGACACAATTGTGTTCCTTTTTTGTTTATATAGGCCGTATAAAAAGTTCTAGTATCGCATTGATCTAAAAAATTAATAGATCTTAAAGAAAAAAACAAAAAATATGTTGACTTCCAATCACAAGGATGATATATTAATAAAGTCGCCTCGGTCGACAAGTTAAAAGTTG